>CAYFQJ010000001.1:0-9673 GCA_964345205.1 uncultured Actinomyces sp.
CGGCAATCAAGTTGTCTTCGGCGGCACTGGCCAGTAGCGACGCCTGGCGCTCCATGGTTGCCAGTTCAGCCGGTCCCAGCGAGGCCACTAAAGTTGTGGTGCCGTGACGCAGATGTTCCGCGGCGGCCCTCGCTACCTGAGCCAGATCCTCGGCCTCGGAAAACGAGGTCCGCCCTCCCCCATTCGAGTGGGCATCAATCAGTCCAGGGGTGAAGTAGGTGGTTCCGGGCGGCGTGGTATCCACAGCGCCGCGCCACTGCACGGGGACCTGCTGTGCCGGGCCCAGCCAGCGGATCCCAGACTCATTGAACACCACTGTCCAGTCTGCTTCGACCCGGTCTGTGAGAACGGCCGTTGCCGTCCAACTGAAAAACTTCTGCGGGTTACTGACTTCGTCCATTAGAAAAGTCTCGCTTCCCCGTCGTCCATACCCCGCAACGACACGTAATCTAAGAGGACACATCTGATGCCGCGATCTTCGGCCAGTGTCCGCGCCTGTTTAGTCATCTCTTGGGCAGCAAATATACCGGTAATTTCGCTGTACCGCTCTTCGCGCGACAACAAATCTAAGTAGCGCGTCAACTGCTCAACCCCGTCGATACCGCCGCGACGTTTGACTTCAATCGCCACCGGTTGTCCCTCAGGATCGAATACCAGCAGGTCAACGGGGCCGATGGGGGTGATGTGCTCCCGGCGTCCCAGCTCCCAGCCGCGTCCCAGAACTGTTTCCAACTGTGCGGCCAACAGTTCCTGAAGGTGATCTTCAACTCCGTCTTTGGTGAGTCCCGGGTCGATACCAAGGTCCTCTTCCAACTCGGCGAGGACGTCGTAAACCCGGATCCGCAACAGCCCATCCGTTTTAAGGGGGATCACCTGCCACACTTCGGTGACGCCCTCGTCGAGCTCCTGTTCACTGGGGTCGACAATTTCCATGCGGCACGGTGGCGACATCCAGTTCAACGGCTTATAGGAACCCCCATCCGAATGAACGAGGACGGACCCATCGGCTTTGAGCATCAATAAACGTTTGGCCCGGTCCAGGTGGGCATCTAAGCGCCCCGAATAATCCACAGAGCAGTCGGCGATAACAAGTCGCACGTTCTCAACACTTCCCTTACTACGGTTACGCAGCCAACAGGAGGAGGCCACATCGTCCTCTCCCCCGTCACCTTCGACTGTTTTCTTTCACCCCACCCGACGGTTTACGGGTAGTGCCTTTGGCCGGGGGCGCCCGAATCGATCCAGGAAATCAGGCCAGCATAGTCACCGACAGATAAAATCAGGTCGTATTCTGTGCTTTCGGATCGTAGGCGTAGGGTCGCGGTGCTGGTCCCCGCGGAAACTATTGGCTTCCCGATGATTTCCATCTCGCCGCGACGCAACCTGATTTGGGGGCGGATACGGAAGCTGATAACAGGAACCCAGGCCACGCTCGTGGCCCCGTAGGAGGCGAAACCACGCCGCCAGCCGTCCTGACCGCGTCGACGCAGCAGGGTGCGGAAAGTTCCGGAGCGACGCCCGATCAAATAAATGCGCAGAATCAGGTATAGCGCCACGAGAGCAACCACGAGCGCCACTGCCAAACCGATCCGCAACGTCAGTGCGTCCATCGTCACCACCTCACGGCACTTGTCGCTGCATCAGCGAACTACCCAACTAGTTGTAGCTCACACTACCTGACGTGACCGCCACAGTGACGTAATCGGCGTCCACAGAGACAAATCCGCCGCTCGTCATGACCGTCACTTTCTGACCGTCTTTGAGGGTGACTTCAACAGCACCGTCGCTAAGAGACGCCAACATCGGCTGGCGCCCCAAGAGGATTCCAAGTCGTCCATCAACGGCGGGGACGGAAACGTACTCGGCATCTCCGTGCCACAGCGTGTGGTCTCGGTCAACAATGTCGACCCGCAAACTTTTCTTGCTCATTGTTTCTGCAGTTCATGCCAGCGACGTTCCAGGTCTTCAATTCCGCCAATATTGAAGAATGCCTGTTCGGGGATGTGGTCATACGTCCCATCGGCGATGCGGCGAAACGCTTCGATCGTTTCAGTCAAAGGCACTGTCGAGCCGGGCAGTCCCGTGTATTTTTCCGCCATGTAGAGGTTCTGCGAGAGGAACTGTTCCATGCGGCGCGCCCGAGAGACGGTAATCCGGTCCTCTTCTGAGAGTTCGTCGACACCCAAAATGGCGATAATGTCCTGGAGTTCCTTGTTCTTCTGCAGGATTTGCTGCACCCGAATTGCCACGTCGTAATGGTCCTTGCCAACGAACTTGGGGTCCAGAATTCGCGAGCTTGACGACAGCGGATCAACAGCCGGGTAGAGCCCTCGGGCGGCAACTTCACGTGACAGTTCGGTGGTTGCATCGAGGTGCGCGAATGTCGTTGCGGGGGCCGGGTCAGTGAAGTCATCCGCAGGTACGTAAATGGCCTGCATCGACGTAATGGAGTGTCCACCCGCCGAAGTGATTCGTTCCTGCAGCAGCCCCATTTCATCAGCCAGTGTCGGCTGGTAGCCCACAGCCGAAGGCATCCGCCCCAGCAGTGTTGAAACTTCCGATCCGGCCTGCGTGAAACGGAAAATATTGTCGATAAAGAGGAGGACGTCTTGCTGTTGGACATCGCGGAAATACTCAGCCATCGTCAGGGCCGTGAGCGCCACCCGCAGTCGCGTACCTGGTGGTTCGTCCATCTGTCCGAAGACCAGAGCGGTCTTTTCGAAAACTCCGGCCTCTTCCATTTCACGGATGAGGTCGTTACCTTCACGGGTTCGTTCACCAACTCCAGCGAAAACGGAAACGCCGCCGTGGTCAAGTGCCACCCGCTGAATCAGTTGTTGGATGAGGACGGTTGTGCCCACTCCGGCGCCACCAAAGAGGCCGATTTTCCCACCCTGAACGTAGGGGGTCAGCAGGTCGATTACCTTGATCCCCGTTTCGAACATACGGGTTTGACCTTCGAGCTGGTCAAATGATGGTGGATCGCGGTGGATGGGCCACCGTTCTTTCACGTCAAGGACTTCGCCCTCTTCTAAGTTGAGGCATTCCCCAGTGACGTTGAAGACTCGTCCCTTGGTGATTTCACCAACGGGAATAGAAATTGCGCTACCCGTATCAATTACCGGAGCTCCACGGACCAGACCGTCTGTTGGTTTCAGAGCGATAGCACGCACCAGGTTATCGCCCAGGTGTTGGGCAACTTCCATGGTCATCGTCATCAGGCCTTCGCCGTCGCCCTGACCGTGCAGGTCTACTTCCACAAGCAGTGCGTTGTAGAGCGGTGGGATCGCATCGGGAGGGAACTCAACGTCGACCACTGGGCCCACAACTCGGGCAATGCGGCCCTCAGCCTTAGGCTGGTCATTTGCATCCAGTGCTGGTGTCGTCACGGTTTGTGCCATTTCAATCTCTTTTCACGTGGTGCAGGGTCACGCCTGCTGTTTCAAAGCGTCGGCCCCAGAGACAATTTCGGTGATTTCCTGGGTGATTTCCGCCTGGCGTGCCGCATTGGCCAGTCGGGTGTAGTTGGTGATGAGGTCGTCGGCATTCTCGGTTGCCGTGTGCATCGCCTGCTGACGGGCAGCCAGTTCCGAAGCGGCCGATTGTAAGAGGGCGTTCCCAATGCGGTTCGATACGTAAAGTGGCAGCAGTTGATTTAGCACTGAGGTGGCATCAGGAATGAACTCGTACTCGGGGAGCAGCTCATCCGGATTCAGCTCCGATTCTTCGTCGGCATCGACCACGGTTTCGGAATGGTCCACCACGGTGAGCGGCAACATTTTCCGAATTTCCGGAACCTGCTTCAGCATCGAGTGGAAGCGGGTGAAGACCAGGTAAATCTCGCTGACGCCCTCTTCCGGATCCGGGTTGAGGAAATCGGCAAGCAGGTTTTCAGCGACGTCGTGAATCATGGCGGTGCTGGGGTTATCCGACTCTCCCGGCCATGACTTCTTGACTGGGACGTCGCGAAAAGCGTAGTACTGTTGTGCGCGGCGACCCGTCGTGTACAGGACCGGTTCACGCCCCTCTTCGCGCAGCTCATTGAGGAGACGATCGGTTTCACGCAAGACTGTTGCCGAGTAGGCACCAGCCAGCCCGCGGTCTGAGGAAACAACGAGGACCGCAGCGCGAGTCGTATCAGTGCGCGAACGGGTCAGCGGGTGATCTACCTGTCCGTGGACGGCGACTGCGGCGACGGCTTGGGTGAGGGCGCGCGTATAGGGATCCGCGGCAGTTGCCCGCCTCCGTGCCCGCCCGATCCGGGAGGCCGCAATCATTTCCATCGCCCGAAAAACTTTCGCAAGTGTTTCGGTTGCGCGGATCTTCTGCTGGTAGATCCTGTTCTGTCCACTCATGTCCGTTCTTCGCGCTGCCCTTCGGACTGCGGCCTACTGTCAGTGTTTCTTCTGTGCGTTCGGCTGTGACCTCATCGGTGGCGCTCTTAGCGTTCTCTTCCACAAAGGTCTCGTGGAACTCAGTCACGGCTGTCCGCAGCGCCTCTTCCGTCGCGGGAATCAGATCTCCCGTGGTCGCGATGGTGGTGAGGACATCCGTATTGGCACGCAGGTAATCCAGGAGCGAGTCCTGGAAGTCGCGCACCTGCGACAGTTCAAGATCATCAAGGAACCCGTTCGTTCCCGCCCAAATAACCGCAACCTGCGACTCGACGCTCATGGGCGAACTTTCCGACTGTTTCAGAAGTTCCATGAGTCTTTCACCCCGCGTCAGCTGGGCGCGAGTAGTTTCGTCGAGGTCGGAGGCGAACATGGCGAATGCTGCCATCGACCGGTACTGGGCCAGTGTCAGCTTCAGTGTTCCCGCCACTTTCTTCATGGCTTTGATCTGGGCGTCTCCACCCACACGGGACACTGAAATGCCGACATCGACGGCGGGACGCTGGTTCGCATTGAACAGGTCCGACTGCAGGAAGATTTGCCCGTCCGTAATCGAAATGACGTTGGTCGGAATGTAGGCGGAAACGTCGTTGGCCTTCGTTTCGATGATCGGTAAGCCCGTCATCGAACCGGCACCCAGCGCATCAGATAGTTTGGCGCAGCGCTCCAGAAGCCGTGAGTGCAAATAGAACACGTCTCCGGGGTAGGCTTCACGGCCCGGTGGGCGGCGCAGCAGCAGCGACACAGCGCGGTACGCTTCGGCCTGTTTAGAAAGGTCGTCAAAGATAATGAGGACGTGTTTGCCGTCGTACAGCCAGTGCTGACCGAGTGCCGAACCGGTGTAGGGCGCCAGGTACTTGAAACCGGCCGGGTCCGAAGCGGGCGAAGCGACGATGGTGGTGTACTCCATCGCTCCGGCGTCTTCAAGCGCCGTCTTCACCGAAGCAATTGTCGAACCCTTTTGTCCAATTGCCACATAAATACAACGAACCTGTTTTTCCGGGTCGCCGCTGAGCCAGTTTTCTCGCTGGTTCAAAATCGTGTCGATCGCGATGGCTGTTTTACCGGTTTGGCGGTCGCCAATGATGAGCTGACGCTGCCCACGCCCAATCGGAATCATCGAGTCAATGGCTTTGAGCCCGGTTTGAAGCGGTTCGTGCACCGATTTACGGTCCATAACGCCGGGGGCTTGGAGCTCAAGGGCGCGGCGACCGTCGATATCGGTGATCTCACCGAGGCCATCGATGGGATTCCCGAGGGGGTCAACAACGCGGCCCAAATATCCTTCGCCGACAGGGACGGAGAGGACCTCTCCGGTGCGTCGCACCTCTTGTCCTTCTTCGATCCCCGAGTAGTCGCCGAGGACGACGGTCCCGATATTGCGTGGCTCCAAGTTCATTGCCAACCCGAGGGTTCCGTTGGCAAAGCGCAGCAGCTCATTTGCCATCGCGCCGGGGAGGCCTTCGACGTGTGCGATGCCGTCAGCCGATTCGGTGACGTGCCCGACCTCTTCCGTCGCAGTAGCGGTCGGAGTGTAGTCCCCGACGTACTGGTCGAGTGCGGCCCTGATATCTTCCGGGCGAATCCCCAGGTCAGCCATTGAGCATCCCCATTCGTTTTCGAGTATGTTGCGGTGGTTGATTTAAGTTTTGCATGTTACAAAGCGGGCCCTAATGGGCCATCGCGGTCCGGGCTTGTGCCAGTTCTGCCTGCACCGAAGCGTCGGTCGCCTGATGTCCGTAGGTTAGGCGGAACCCGCCCACGACCTCCGGGTCAATGGCGAGCGCCAAAATAACTGGCTGCCCCAGGCGCCGGGCAATGATATTGCGTAGACGGTCCTGCTGTTTCGCCGACAGTGGCTGAGCTGAACTGACCGTGACCAGTTCGGCCCCTTCAAGTCGGGCCGCCTCCCGGGCATATTCTCGCAGTCTGCGCAGAAGAGTCCCGTGCGGCGACAGCTCCACAGCTCTTTCCGCCAACTGAGCGGTGAGAGGCAAGACGTGCGCGCCGATGAGGGAGCGCAGCAGCTCCAGTTGCCTGTCCGTACCACCCGAACCCAAATCTGATAGCTGCAAGCGCAGGTCGCGATGGTCGGAGAGTAAATCAAGCAGCCCGTAAAGCTGCTTGCCAACCGTCTCTAGGTCACCTTCAGCCTTGGCGGTGTACAACAGCGCGAGAATCCCCAGCCGGTTCACTTCACTGGGAAGCCGTTTCGGGCAACTCCAGTCCAGCCCGACAGCGCCGCTGAGGACCCTGGCGGTGACGTCGGTGACCCGACCTCGGACCACGTCAGCCATCAGGGACTCCCGGTCAGACGGGGACCGTCCAGGATCGGTGAGCGCATGGAGCAGAGAAGCATGCTGCCCGAGTAGGTCGGCAATCGCGAACAGTTCGGTAGCAGTTTGGGCGCCGTCGACCGTTCCGTTCAGTTCGGTGACCAGTCGCTGTTCCAACAGGTCACGCCGAGCTTGCTGCGGGCTAGTGAACATTAACTATTCGCCTTCACCGTTGTAGTCGCCGAGTCATGTGTGTCCATCTCAGCTTCAAGTTCGTCCATGAACCGATCAATCACCCGATTAGAGAGTTCCTGATCGGCCAGCTGCTCCCCAATGATCTTCTCGGCCAACTCTGTCGCCAGAGCGCCAAGGTCAGCACGGAGCGTGCGAACAGCCGAATCGCGTTCAGCACTAATTTGTTGGTGGGCGTGGGCGGTGACCCTCTCGGCCTCAAGTCGCGCCTGTTCGCGCGCTTCAGCCACGATGATCTGACCTTCCTTATCGGCCTGTTCACGAATGGCCCGCGCTTGAGCATTGGCCTCACGAACAATATCGCGTCGTTCCCGAGAGGCCAAAGCGGCATCTTCTTGGGCGGTTTCAGCAGCACGAAGTCCCGCGTCGATCTCTTCTTGTCGCTTGTCGAGCATCCCGTAAATCTTGGGAAGCGCCCACCCGAGCACGCCCCAAATCAGGAGCATGACGAGTGCCGACCAGAAAATCTCATAGACGGGCGGAATTAGAACAGCCAGGCCGTTGTCTTCCGCGTTTTCGGCTGCAAGCAGCACAGCGGAATACATTAAACTATCAGGGCCAGAACGAAGGCAATGAGGCCGAGGGCCTCAATCAGTGATGCCCCGATGATCATGTTGGTGAACAGGCGTCCGGCCACTTCTGGTTGACGCGCCGTTGCTTCCTGCGTTTTGCTTACCAGCATGCCAATGCCTAGTGCCGGGCCGATAGTGGCGATGGCGTAACCGATTATCGCAGTGGAGCCGCTCATATCGTGTTCCTCAATTTCTTCGTATTTTGTTTCGGTTCAGTTACTTCTTGCCTTTTGTTGAGTGCGTTCCCGCTAGTGGACCTCAACAGACATTTTGATGTACACGGCTGTCAAAATCGTGAAAACGTAAGCCTGCAGCGCTGCGACGAACAGTTCAAACAGGGTAACAACGATTGAGCCGGTAAAGGTTAGGGCCGCGAGGCCCTTCGCGCCTCCGGTCGCTACGATCAGCGACTGGGTGCCAAAGTAGGTGATGGCCAGGAGCATGTGGCCGGCGATCATATTGGAAAGTAGACGGATCGCCAGAGTTGCGGGTCGCACCACGAAGGTCGAGAACAGCTCGATGGGCGCCAGCAGGAAATAAACGGGCCAGGGGACCCCGGCGGGGAAAAGCTGTTCACGGAAGAACTTCCAACCGCCCCGACTTCTGATTCCCGCGCCGATGAACGTGATGTACGCGAAGACCGCAAAAACTACGGGTACGGACATTACTGAGGAGGCCGCGATGTTGACCCCGGGAACAATCCCCGTGAGGTTCATTGCTAGGACACCAAAGAAGATGGTGCCCAGAGCCACCGCGTACCGTCGTCCCTGACGGTTACCCAAGAGTTCAATTCCGACGTTCTTGCGGACAAATTCGGCAAGCAGTTCGATTATTGACTGGCCGCGGGTCGGTGATTTCCGCACCCGCAGAGCCACTGCGACAAGAACACTACAGACCACCGCTGCGGCCAGGAAGCGCGCAATGGTGATGCGGTTCAGTTCGAAACTTGTTCCCTCCCAGACCAGAGCTTCGGGGAAGAAGTCGCCAATTCCGGGCGAGTGAATACTGTCGGCGCCGGTGGCACCGGTTTGGATCGCTCCGGGGACAACTGTCACGCCTAGGGTCACTACGATGATAACTAGGCCCACCCACCACCAAATTGGCAGGCGCCGACCAGTTTTAGACCCGACTGTCATTGTCTCGTTGGCGGACAGGATTCCCCCCGGAAAAGTAAAGCTAGGGCGATTTGCCTCGCTCAGATACTAGCAGTAAGCCGACGGTGGCGTGCAACCGTTAGCAGCTTACTTGAGGGTTTTCGTCTCTCTATCGCGCTGCATTATCGCGGTCAGCTGAACAACCACTGTCAGTAGTACCGCGGCAATGACGGGAACGGCCACAAGAACTGGGTCCAGCGCACTCCAGAATTTGGCGACCAAGAGCACACCGGCGATCAGCGCGATCTTCACCAGGTAGTCGACGACGACCCACGCCAGTCCCCCTTCTGGGCTCGCGACCATTTTGCTGAGTGTGAGGACGCTGGTGGCGGCCAGAAGCGCTCCGGCGGCGATGCCAAAGAGGACGGAACCGAACGGCTTCTCAGGGAGGAACGACGCGACGATCAGGATGATGACAGCGATGGCCGAGTACGAGAGGATCGTTATTCGAGTCACTCGGCGTGAAAAATCTCGGGTGGCTACTGTTTGCAAGGCACTCAGTTTTCCTTCCGTGGGGAGGTTTCGTCGGTTGGCGGCTCAGAGTTTAGCCGCTCCAGGTTCAACTGCTCGGGGTGTTTCTGTGTGTGCCGCAGGTAGTCGCGCCACCGAATTTGGGCGCGGGAAATAATCTCGATTCCGTCGTCAGTAACCTTCGGGTCCTTCGCGAAGGACCAGCGAGGAAGCACATAGCGAGTGACGATCGTGAGGACGAGGGCGAGGAAGAGCCCGACGCTGAGGACCCAGATGGGGTCCAGCAGCAGCAACCCCATTCCCGTCCCGCAGGCGAGAGCCGTCCACAAATACAGGTCGATCACTACGCCGCGGTGACTTACCCCCGAGTCAAGAAGCCGATCGTGAAGGTGCGTCCGGTCCGCCTCAAAGGGACTCTTGCCCTGGAACATTCGCACGGCCGCGGTGAGCACCAGGTTCACCAGCGGCACCGCCACCACCACCAGCGGGAGCAGCAGCGGAAGGAGGGACGCGGCCACACCCAGACCGTTGAGGACCTGCGGGTTAATTTGCCC
>CAYFQJ010000001.1:9683-40079 GCA_964345205.1 uncultured Actinomyces sp.
GGAGCTCATCACCAGTCCGAGCACCATGGCTCCGGAGTCACCCATGAAGATTGAGGCTGGGTTGAAGTTGAACCAGAGAAAGCCGATGCAGGCGCCCAGCAGTGCAACCATCAAGACGGCAGCGACCGTCGCGTAGGTGGAGGCCCCCGTCATACGTGTGAGCAGGTACGAGTACGTGAAGAAACTGGCCGCACCAATGGCCACCACACCGGCAGCCAGACCGTCGAGACCGTCAATGAAGTTGACAGCATTAATGGTGATGACCATGACGATAACGGTGACAAAAACTGAAAGACGGGCAGAACCGATGGTGAGGCCGAAAATGGGGAAACTGACCAATTGAACACCGTTGAGTGCCATGATCCCGGTAATTAGAAGTTGTCCCCCTAACTTTGCCATCCAGTCCAGTTCCCACACGTCGTCGATTGCCCCGAGCAGGCAGATGGCAGCCGCACCGGCCGCCACCGTCCAGACGGTTGAACTTTCGTAGACCGTTTGCAGATAGGGGATGCGGCTTCCCAGCAGCAGCGCCCCAATGAACGCCACGGTGAGGGCGATTCCCCCCAACCGGGGCGTTGGAACAACGTGGACATCACGGTCACGAAGTGGGGTGAGAATGTTGAAAGTGAGCGCCAATCGCCGCACGATGGGGGTCACGATAATTGTGCCACCCAACGCAAAAAGTGTTAGCAGAATATAGACGCGCATCTTTATTTGGCCGGGCTGATGCCGTTAATCCCCTCTTCGTATTCCAGAAGTCCCTCACAGTCTAGTGTGCCTTCACGCAAGACCCGGACCGGCCAAACCGAGCAGTCCAGAATTGTTGAGGCCACGCCGGCAACGGCGCGCCCTCCGTCAACATAGTGGCGCACCCGGTCCCCGAAGTAATTCCGGGCCGCTTCAACGCTCAGCGCGGGAGGTTCTCCGGTGCGGTTGGCTGAAGTGACGGCGAGGGGACCTGTTGCCCGCAGTAGTTCTCGGGTCACCTCGTCGTCTGGAACACGCACCGCCACTGTCGGTCCGTGGATGCCCATTTCCCACCCGAAGGCGGTCGAGGTCGGAATTATCAGAGTCAAGGGGCCGGGCCAATACCGGTCGGCAATCGCCTGGGAATATGCCGCCAGCTGTGCGCCCTTCTTCACCTTTGACCAGTCGGCGTAACTGAGGGCCTCGGCAGTGCTGGCAGCCAAAACTGGTGGCGGCATGGTTTCCCCACGACCTTTGGCATGCAGGAGGGCCCTGACGGCCTCAGAACTGTGAGGGTCGGCAGCGATTCCGTAAAGTGTGTCGGTGGGGATAACAATTAGCTGTCCTGATCGCACGGCAGCAGCTGCCAAAGTGAGCTCCTGATCGCTCATGTTCCTCCTCAGTTCCGTCCCAATATACTATTTGCGGGCTTTCAGGAACCGGGGGCGTCCATTCAGATCTTCTACTGTTTCAGCTGAGCTAAAGCCGCCCTCTTCCGCCAGGTCCACCAGCATCTGGGCCTGTTGCGGGTCGTGCTCCATGAGCAGTGTGCCACCAGTTTTCAGCAGGTTCCAGCTGCGTGGCACCAGTCCTCGTGGAACGACCATGCCGTCCTCGCCACCACCATAAAGTGCCATTTCCGGGTCGAAGAGCACGTCGCCGTGAAGGGGAGGCTGCCCCGGAACGTACGGCGGGTTCGTCAGGATCACGTCGAAGGTATCGGCTGCAAGATCGGAGGTTCGCAGCGCGTCCCCCTCCACCAGGGTCCAACTGCTCTGCGCCGCAAAGTTCTTTCGGTGCCGGTCATGGTTCCGTCGCGCATAACCGGCGGCAAGTGCCGAAAGTTCGACGGCAGTGACCGTTGTGTGCGGGAACTCTGTAGCTACGGCCAGCCCAATCGCTCCGGACCCGGCACACAGGTCGGCGACCTGTCCCCCGGCGCTCAGCTCAGCTTGTGCCGCCTCAATAATCAGTTCTGTTTCTGGCCGCACCGAGAAAACTCCAGGCCCGGCGACCAGCTCTAACTGTCTAAACTGCATGCTGCCGGTGATGTGCTGCAGCGGGAACCCGCGGGTGCGCTGCCTGATGGCACTGCGGTATCGCTCGGCGGCGCGCATTCCAACGGCCGAGGGCGCACGCAGCAACGTGTCGACATTTAGGGCCCACTCCAGAAGGATTCGGGCCTCATGAGGACCGCGCCCGGCGCGGCTGAGCGCCGCAGTCCCCCACTGCAAGAGTTTCGCCTGGGGCACCCTGGCGTGCAGGTGCCGTCGAGAACCTCGCGGCGGGAATGTTATCACTACTAGTCTTGCTCACCGAGAGCTTCGATGCGGGCAGCTTCGTCGGCCTCGACTGCCGAAGCGATGACTGGACCTAAGTTGCCTTCAAGAACGTGGTCCAGGTTGTACGCCTTGTACCCGGTGCGGTGGTCCGCAATTCGGTTTTCGGGGAAGTTGTAGGTGCGGATCCGTTCAGAGCGGTCCATACTGCGCACCTGGCTGAGGCGCTGTGCGGAAGCTTCGGCTTCGCGTTTCGCTTTCGCATCGGCGATAAGACGTGCTCGCAGAACCCGCAGGCCCGCTTCTTTGTTTTGCAGCTGCGACTTTTCGTTCTGCATGGAAACAACGATTCCCGTGGGAAGGTGGGTGATCCGCACTGCCGAGTCAGTGGTGTTTACCGACTGCCCTCCCGGACCGGAGGAACGATAAACGTCAATGCGCAGATCATTCTGGTCGAGTTCGATATCGTCGTCCTCTTCCAGTTCAGGCATTACCATCACGCCGGCCGCCGACGTGTGGATCCGGCCTTGGCTTTCGGTGATGGGGACGCGCTGAACGCGGTGAACTCCGCCTTCATACTTCAGGTGAGCCCAAACGCCATCTTCTGGGGCCGGGTTACCTCGGGCGCGGATCGCCAAAGTCAGTTCTTTGTAGCCGCCAAGTTCGGTGTGTGTCGCTGAGAGTTCGGTCGCGCTCCACCCCTGCTGCTCGGCGTAACGCAGGTACATGCGGGCGAGGTCGGCCGCAAAGAGGGCGGACTCGTCGCCACCTTCACCGGCTTTTATCTCGACGATCACATCGCAGGCATCGTCGGGGTCCCGCGGTGCCAAAATCTCTACCAGTCGGTCATGCGCTTCGACGCGTCGGCGTTTCAGTTCCTCGGCCTCGGCGGCGAAAGACTCGTCTTCTTCGGCTAGTTCGCGGGCGGCTTCTAGGTCGTCCTCGATTCTCTGGAGGGTGTTGGCTGCCTGAACGACCTGTCCCAGCTCGGCGTATCGGCGCCCAACTCGCCGGGCCCGTCCCTGGTCAGAGTGAAGCGCGGGGTCTGAAAGCTGAATTTCTAACTCGCGGTACTCTTCCAGAAGTGGCGCCACTGCCGCCAGTTCGTCTGCCATTGCTCGGGACCTTTCACCGGGTGCTTCGAGGGTCGATTCGCTGCTATTTTGCAGGCTAGTTAACGCAGAAGCCGACGACTGTTTGTCGCCGGCCCCTGAGTTGAGCTACTTGTTGCGCTTACCGTAGCGCTTCTCGAAACGAGCCACACGGCCACCGCTATCAAGGATTTTCTGCTTGCCAGTGTAGAACGGGTGGCAGGCAGAGCAAACTTCAACACGCATCTCACCATCGGTGATGGTCGAGCGTGTTTCGAAAGTGTTTCCACAGTTACAGGTAACGGTGGTCTGCACGTATTCTGGGTGAATACCCTGCTTCATTGTGGTCTCCTAAAATTTTCATGGCGCCGGGTCCGAAGGACCTCTGTTGGTCTGCCGCAGGATACGCGTCGGTGAACCGGAACCTTTTCGTATTGTGGCACTTCCTGAGGTTCAGGTCTAGTTCCATCAGCGCCAACTGCGGTGAGATACCGCACCTGATTAGTCGTTGGGTGTTGTCTTCTGAATAAGCATGAGGAACTCGGCGTTGTTTTGAGTTTCCTGCAGTTTGTCCAAAACCAGTTCCAGAGCAGACTGCTGATCCAAAGTTCCCAGAACACGACGCAGACGCCACATGATTTTGAGTTCCTCGCGGTTGAAGAGAAGTTCTTCGCGGCGAGTTCCAGAGGCGTTGAGATCAATGGCGGGGAAGATGCGACGCTCAGCCAGCTGACGCGAGAGGCGCAGCTCCATGTTGCCGGTGCCCTTGAACTCTTCGAAAATAACTTCGTCCATCTTCGAACCGGTTTCGACCAGAGCCGACGCAATGATTGTCAGTGAGCCGCCCTCGCGCAGATTCCGGGCCGCGCCGAAGAATTTCTTCGGGGGGTAGAGGGCGCCGGCATCGACGCCTCCGGAGAGGATTCGGCCAGAAGCGGGAGCCGCCAGGTTATAGGCCCGTGACAGTCGCGTCAGCGAGTCCAGAAGAACGACAACGTCCTGCCCCATTTCCACCAGTCGTTTGGCGCGTTCAATGGCCAGTTCTGCCACCGTCGTGTGGTCCTGTGCGGGACGATCGAAAGTCGAGGCGATGACCTCACCCTTCACGATGGTCCGCATATCAGTTACTTCTTCGGGGCGTTCATCGACCAGCACCACCATCAGGTGAGCTTCGGGATGGTTGACTTCCAGGGCCTTCGCGATCTGCTGGATGACCATGGTCTTACCGGCCTTCGGAGGCGCCACGATCATGCCGCGCTGCCCCTTACCGATCGGTGATACCAGGTCAATCAGTCGAGGTGTCAGCGCCTTCGGAGTGGTCTCTAACCGGAGTTGACTGTTGGGGTATTCCGGCGTGAGTTTGCTGAACTCGCGGCGTTCTTTCGCCTGTTCGACGGTCATCCCGTTGACAGAATCCACCCGCACGAGGGCGTTGTACTTCTGCTGGCGACGATTATTGTCTTCGCGCGTTGGCCGCACCGCACCGTGGACGGCATCCCCGGCACGCAAACCCCAACGACGCACGTTCCCCAACGTCACATAGACGTCGTTGTCTCCGGGCAGGTACCCGGAGGTGCGCACAAAAGCGTGGTTCGACTGGACGTCGAGGATTCCCGCGATGGGAACCAGGTTGTCGTCGTTCTGTGTGGGCGCATCATCCTGCTGCTCCCGCGAGTCCCGACGGTTCTGGCCGTTACGTTCGTTGCGGTCACGGCCCCGGCGACGCGAGTTACGGTCGCGACGGTTCCGGTTCCGGTTTCGATTCGCATCTGTCTCGTCCGGCAGCTCGATCTGGTCTACGGTTTTAGCTTCGTCGCTGTCCGTGGATGATTCCTGGTCACGATCACCGCGCCCCTGGTTATTATTCCGGCCGTCACGCTGACCGGAACTCTGCCGGTCGTTACGGTCGTTCCGGTTATCGCGGTTCCGACGCGTCTGACGCTGTTCCTTCTCTTCGGCAATGGCCGCACGCACGTCAAGTTCAGCGGGAGCCGCAGCTTCTTCGCGGCCAGTTCCCTGGCGCTGGCTCTGCCGTGGGGGTGCCCCCGCGGCCTGTGTCACCGACCGCGAGCGACGTGCATTATGGGCGCCACTTGGCTGTTCAGTTTTCGTTGCGGGCGCAGCTTTGCTGCCTTCAGCTCTGCCACCTGAGGTCTGTAAATCGTTACTTGTCGGACTCTCCCCGACGTTCAGCAGCGTCGCTGCCGGTGTCTGAGCCTCACCACGAACTGGCTGATTGGAATTACCTTCCGAAAGCGCAGCGATCAGTTCGACTTTGCGCATCCGCGAGGTTCCCCGCAGTTTCCGTTGACTCGCCATTTGGCGTAGCTCAGGAAGTTTCATATTGTTGAGCTCGCCCACAGACGGTAGGCCGGTACTCTGCTCCATGCTTTTGATTGATCCTTATCTGGTAAAGGACAGGGGATTCCCCTATGCGATGCCATTCGAACAGCGGCATAACCGACGCCCAAATGCTGTGATTTTGGCGCTGTCACCACAAAGATTGATACCCGAGCGTCCAATGAACACTTCATCAGGTTTGTGACCGGCAGTGAAAGTAACTTTATTGCCGTGCTGTCACCCAGTCTAGCACTCTCGAGGGCGTTCCTGTCAGGCACCCGGACCCGAAAAGGGTTCATTTGCGTTCGATATCACACCCATTAGCCCAGGTGGACCCAAGTTACGTGCGAGACGCGGCGTCTTTGCGGGGGCTGTTCAACGCGCGCTAGCTCACGCTGTGGATCTGCAGCCCACTTTGATCGACACGGTGCTCCGTTACGGCCCATCCGGACCGGCGCCCCGAGCTCTGCAAGTTCTCTGAGACAGCCGCCAAGCTAACTACAGCGGGCCCCTCTCCGGTGATGAATGCGGGGACGTTTCGTTCGCGCAGCCAGTCACACAGGGCAACGGAAGCAGGGACCTGTTCGGCCAGCAGTGGTGCCCGCACGCTGGGGGATGTGGCCAGCTGCAGCAGGTCAAGAAAACCCTCAGTGCTGTCCGCGACTTCAACTCCACCAAGGAGGAGGGCGAGGACGCCAGCCCTGGCGGCCTGGGCATTCACCGCTGAACTGTCAACGGTGAACGGCGCCGCCGGAGCCTGCACCGGGGCCGGGAAATCCGGCACAAAGGTGACGGGAGCAATCAGCGGTGGTGGGCGCAGAGAGACTGACTCCCCCTCACTGTAGGAAAGCGCTGCTCCCCCGCCGCAAACGACCGGTAGGCGCAGGGGGTTAGCTCCCATTTTGACCGCGATTTGACGTTGGACCTCTGGGGTCAGTCCGGATTCGGGTCCGACAAATGCCGCTGCTGCCCGAAGGCCTAAGAGGAGGTTGGCGCTCAGATGCCCAAGTCCGGCATTGCGTGGAATCTGTGACACCAGATGTAGGTAGACGCCGACCTGCGGGGCGCCCACAGTGTCAAGTCCGCGCCGCAAACCCCGGATCACCGGGTGGGTGTCATCCCGAGGATCAACGTTCCTGCCGGTCCCCTCGACGATGACCCGGGTTGTGCCGGCCGTAGCCCGCAAAGAGATCCGGTCCTGCATTTGGTTTAGTGCCAGAGCAAAGGCGCCGTCGCCCGCCCCGATATTCAGAACAGAAGCGGGCGCTGTGGCTTCGACCCGGTCCGCCCTCAACCGCATTATTAGCTCCCCTGTTGCTCGGTGTCGGATGAAGTTTCATCCGGATGTAAAAGCCGGTCCATTTGTGAGAGTGCCTGTGCCATCGTCTCTGTTGCAGCCCGGTACTGGTTGCGTTCGATGCGGGCGGCCTCGAGGGCCACTGTTAGCTGCTCTACCTGTAATGCCAGTTCAGTCCGTGACTTCTGCGACTCGCTCATCTGTCTGTCCATTCGTTCCCACGGCTAGTTCCGACCTCGTAAATCAGCACCTGCCAACGGTGTCAGCCGAAACTTTCTTTCTCCAACCTTCAAATTACCAGCTTTACGGTTACCCCTTTGATACTTTCTCTTGGCGGACAACTTTTTCGTGAGTGCGGAAGCGGTCAACCAGATTGAGCATCACAGTGACCGAGGCAATTGCCGCGACGAGCAGCATTGATTTCGCGAATGCGGCCTGGTCTTCAGCGAGGGAACTGCCGGTGCCGGAGCTGAAACCTGACGTGAAGAAAACCATGGTCACCACAGCTAAACCGATCGAAGTTCCGATCCTCTGCATAGTTTGGAGGACGGCCGCCGCCACTCCCGCGTCGCTGGGCGGAACAACTTCCAGGGTCAAAGTTTGGTTCGGCGAGATAATCAACCCGGAGCCGGCTCCCGCTATCCCGAGCAGGACGATCGTGACGACGGGAACCAATCGAGGTTCACCGACAGTTGCGAACCAGCCGATCGCAACGCAGGAAAGCAGCATGATGGTCGACCCAACCAGTGGCACGGAACGACCCCAGCGCACCACTAGACGCCCGGCGATCATCGCCGAAGCCCCAGCTAGAAGGGCGAAGGGGACCTGCGCCGCCCCGGCAGCGAAAGGCGAGAATTTGGCGCCCTCCTGCAAATACATGGTGGGGATAACGAAAATCGAGGTGAAGCCGGCGAGGTAACTGAAACCGGTGGCGACACCGATCACGTATGAGGGCGACTTAAGAAGTCGTGGACTGATGAGAACCGAGCCGCCGTGGTGTTCCCAAAACCGTTCCCAAAGGAAGAATACGGCGATTAGTGCCGCGGGAATAATAAGGATCCAGAGCGAGTCGAGGAGGCTCCCGCCGTGTTTGGCGCTGTCTGACTGTTCCATGAACGGCCACATGATTCCCACTACTATCCCCCCGAGCAGCAGAACTCCCACAGGGTCGAATTTTCCGATGAGGCTACGCGCGGCCATCTTCGTGGTCTTGCGGTGTGGGAGCCACCATATAATTAGGGGGATCACGACTGCGGCTATGGGCACGTTAATCATGAAAACAGAGCGCCAACCAATATTGGGCCCCAGGGTTTGAATCAGGAAACCCCCCAGTAGTGGCCCGATCGCAGTGGAAACACCAACCATCGCCCCGTAGGTGCCGAAGGCACGAGCCCGACGCTTTCCGGTGAAGAGGTCTTGGATGAGGCCGAGAATTTGCGGGTTGAGAATCCCGGCGAAAGTCCCCTGGATGAGTCGGCTAACCACCAGGAATGAGGCTGTGGGCGCCAGACCGCACGCCAGTGAGGCCAGAGAGAAACCGGAGACGCCGGCAAGGAAGAGCAGTCGCCGACCGAAAATATCGCCCGCCTTGCCCGCAGCAATCATGATGAGGCCGAAAGTCAGGGAATAGCCCGCGACGATCCACTGAATCTCGCTGGGGGTGGTGTGCAGGTGGGCTTCAATGGAAGGCAGAGCAACGTTGACAATCGAAACGTCCAGCAGCGCCATGAATCCCGCGATGAGGACGACGGCGAAGGCGCCGCGCGTCTTGTTTTTGGCACCATCGGGCGCCACCGGGGCGGAATCAACTGGGCCGGGAGAGTTCTGTTTCGGCGTCACTTTATCTGCGTCCTCCTGAGCGTGCCGTGCCAAAATTGGGACACCCGCACAACAGTCACCCTAGCGGACATCGCCCGTAACTCCGCGAGTGGGGCGATTCACCCCGTATAGTAGTCATATGGGTCACGAACAGTTGGATTTCGAATTCGAACGTCGCTTCCTCGTCGATCAGATGCCTCACGAGCTCATCGGCGACCAAAACCCCACGATCATCGTGCAGTCATACTTTTTAGCCGCCGACGGGTACGGGCTGCGAATCCGCCTGCAAGCCACAAACTGTCCGCGGACTCTGCCGCTACATATGAAGGCCGAAGATGCCCTCCAAACTTTCGCCGATGATTTCGACCTGTGTATCTTAACCGCCAAGGGACCAGCTGCGGGTGGCACGCGCTACGAAGCGGAACGCGAACTCGACATAAACGTCGGTCTAGAGATGTGTCTGCGCGGCGGCAAACCGATCGTCAAACGCCGCTACGGGGTGTGGGTCGATGAGGACGGCTGGGTGATTGACCAGTTCGCGGGACAAAACAAACCCCTGATCATTGCCGAGTGTGAACGCACCTCACCCGTAACTGACCTGGCGATCCCCAGTTTCTGTGTCGTTGAGATAACCGATGACTACCGGTTCTCTAATGACGCCCTCGCCAATCTTCCCTACGGGAAATGGGTCGCGGACCACGCCGCCGAGCGCCGCCTGACCGCGGACAGCTACCTGCAAGAGTTCGGCGAAAATACGGCCTCAAGTTTCTAGGCCCGCGCTTTCGCACCGCAGCCCAAAACCTGAATCACATGCGCTCGGGGGCTGAGACTCCCAGCAGGGCTAAACCGTTGCGAAGCACAGTTGACACGGCCTCATTGAGTTGACGGCGGGCAATATGTGCGGCGGTAACTTCCTCATCACCCTTCGGGGTGACCCGACACTTCCCGTACCAGGCGTGGTAGCTCGAAGCGAGATTTTCCAAGTAGCGCGCCACGCGATGTGGTTCACGTGTGGTCGCCGCCTGAGCCACCACCGCGGGGAACTGTGCCAGTGTTCCCAGCAGCTCCGCATCGGCAGGTTGGTCCAGCTGCGATGCATCAAAGTCACGGTCGTCAGCGACACCATGCTCATCCGCATTTCGTTTCACCGAGCAGGTCCGAGCATGCGCATACTGCACGTAGTAGACAGGGTTTTCGTTGCTGCGACTGGAAAGCAGGTCGAGGTCGATATCAAGGTTGGTGTCCATCGAAACCCGCACCAGTGAATAGCGGGCCGCGTCGATTCCCACTGCATCCACCAGGTCAGACAGGGTCACGACGGTGCCGGCGCGCTTCGACATGCGGACCGGTTCACCATCTTTCACCAGGTTCACCATTTGCCCGATAAGGATCTGCAGGTTCTCTTGAGGGGTATCCCCGAAGGCCGCACACATGGCCATCATTCGACCCACGTAGCCGTGGTGGTCAGCGCCCAGCAGAATGACCGAAGCGTCGGCACCGCGGGACCGTTTATCCAGGTAGTAGGCCACGTCGCCGGAGAAATAGGCTGCCTCACCATTCGATTTGATGAGGACGCGGTCCTTATCGTCACCGAAATCTGTGGTGCGCAACCACACCGCACCGTCGGCATCAAAGATGACGTCACGCTCGCGGAGGGTGTCGATCGCCTTATCGACAGCTCCGGACCGGTGGAGGCTGTCCTCATGGAAGTACACGTCGAACTCGGCGCGGAAATCAGCCAGCTCAACTTTAATGTCTTCAAACATTAGGGCCACACCGCGGTTGCGGAAAACCTCAAGGGCCTGTTCCTGCGGTAACGTCACCGGGTCAACTTCACCCTGCGCGAGCGCATCCTGGCGTACCCGCTGCGCGATGTCGGTAATGTAGTCGCCCCCGTAGCCGTCCTCGGGAAGTTCCTCACCAAGGGCACGAGCCAGAAGAGAAGCTGAGAACCGATCAATTTGGGAGCCGTGATCATTGAAGTAATACTCACGGACCACTTCGGCACCCGAGGCCACCATGAGTCGCGCCATCGAATCCCCAACTGCCGCCCAACGCGCCCCACCCAAATGGATCGGACCGGTCGGGTTCGCAGAAACGTACTCGAGGTTGATCAGGTTACCGGCAAGGTCTGAGTTGCTCCCGTAACTACCTCCGGCTGCCACAATGGTGCGGGCAAGCTCACCGGCGGAACCGGCCGCTAAACGAATATTGATGAAACCGGGACCGGCAATTTCCACGTTCTCAATGCCGTCAATTTCGCGCAGACGCGCTGCCAGGACCGTCGCCAAGTCGCGAGGGGCCACACCGGCCGCTTTGGCTAATTGCATCGCAATATTGGTCGACCAGTCCCCGTGTTCGCGTGATCGAGGTCGTTCAACCTTTACGCTGGCGGGAACCTGCTCGGCAGTCAAAGCAAAGTCGTCGGCATCCGCACCGGCGATAAGCGCCGCACGGATCTGTTCAGAGAGTTCTTCAGGAGTCACCGTTACAGCGTAGCGTCCCGCTGTCAGCGCCGCTACCCCCGGCCAAATTCGGGTTATGGTCCGGATTTACCTCGGCGCCAATAGCCCATGAAGGCCACCTGTTGCCGGTCAACTCCCCACTGGGACACCAGAATGCGGCGCAGTTCCTTGATAACGCTGGATTCGCCCGCCATCCAGGCATAAAACTCAGGGGCCGCGCCGGCGCCCTCGGGAACGGGGTTATCCTTGGTGCGGTTACGATCCGGGACTTCCCACAGTGTCTCGTCGCTCTCCTCGGTCGCTGTTACTGCCTCGGGAAAACCCGTCGGTCTCGCCTGTGGATTCAGGTTGTTTTCGCACCACTGCGTGACGACCTCAATCAGGGGGCTTGGGCCGTCAGGCGAAGATCCAGAGCTCTCCCGCGGCAGCCAAGTAATATTTGGCTGCGAAACTGTGAGGCGGTCGGCACCGGGGTCAATCCATTGGTGGAGCCATTTGGAGCCCTATCCAGGCCCTATCTGGGCGTTTTTGGGCTTTCCTGATTTTGCGCAATCTTGGACTTTTCCGCCATATCACGCGGTTTTATTGGTACCCCGAACAGGACTTGAACCTGCGACCTTTCGCTCCGGAGGCGAACGCTCTATCCACTGAGCTACCGGGGCCTAGCAGACTGCACTAGTCTACCAGCATCCGGCCTAACTTTTCACCGCACGCAGGATGCCTAAGACAACGCTGGCCTTGAGGGCGTCCCCGATGAGGAAGGGGATCACACCGGCACTAAGTGCCGCCGCGAACCTCAGGTCGAAGACGGCAACCATCCAGATGACGCCGGAAACATAAACCAGAGCAGTCGCCGCAACAACGGTGAGACCCGCAGAGAACCACCGAAATTCGCTTCGTGATTGGGCGTATAGGCCGACAGCTGCGGCAGCTAAAACGTAACCAATTACATAGCCGAACGAGGCCACCATGATGCCTGAACCAAAGCCGGCCAGCACGGGGAAACCGACTGCACCTGCAGCGGCGTAAATGGCAGCTGCCAGAGCACCTTTACGAGCACCGAGGAGTGCGCCCACGCCGAGGGCGGCCAGAGTTCCCAAAGACAACGGAACCGGAGTAAATGGCAGCGGAATGACAACCTGTGACATTACAATCAGGGCCACGACAGCGGCCGGAACTGTGACAACACTTCGATTGAGCACTCTAACGGCTCTGGTAACGATACTGGTCCGACTTGTTGACAGACTTGCGACCTGACTCATCTTGTTGTTTCCCTCCTACTGCTCGGTCATGAACGGAGCCAGCCTAACAGGTTATTCAAATCTTGAACCACCTCGGTTCGGTGGGTGGAAAGATCACCCGGCAGCGGCACCGTTAGACACGCCGATTCGCATCCCACCTGCACGGGGTGCGGCTCTTTATTGATTCGCCAGATTGATTGATCCGCGACGGGCACGATTGGGGTACGTTCGCATTCCCGGAGGTTTAATGTCGGCCCCGCAAGTATTTTCTCCCACTGCAATTGACCAGACGGTCACCATTGATGTTTCGCCGCAGATTGGCGACTCAATCACCGGTTCGCTACGCCGAACTCCTACCGGAGTTTCGGCCGCTTTCCTCGGAATCCCCTACGCCGCACCTCCTGTGGGAGAGCTGCGTTTCCTGGCGCCCCAGCCCCGGGACCCCTGGCAGGGCACTTTCGATGGGACGCGTCCGGGGGCCACACCTCAGCGGCGCCCCCCCGCACCCGTGACTACCATTCCCGAACCGAGCATTACCGGTTCGGACATTCTAAATTTGAATGTTTTCACCCCGGCCCCAAATAACAGCGACGCTAAACTGCCGGTTCTGGTGTGGATCCACGGTGGCTGATATGTAGCGGGGTCGCCCTCCTCCCCGTGGTACGACGGGATTGCTTTTAACCGTGATGGCGTTGTCACAGTGTCCATCAGCTACCGTTTAGGTTTCGATGGTTTCGGCGCAATTTCGGAACAACCCACCAACCGCGGTTTCCTCGATCAGATCGCAGCTCTGCAGTGGGTTGCGCAAAACATCGCCGACTTCGGTGGCGACCTCGACAGAGTCACCATCGCGGGACAGTCAGCTGGTGAGGGCAGCGTCTTGGCGTTGGTGTCTAGCCCGCTGGCACGGGGGCTCTTCCGCGGTGCGATCATTCAGTCCGGAGCTCTCAGCCCTGAAAGCGCTGAACAGTCCCGCAAGAAAACTCTGCTGCTGGCAAGGATGCTGGGGGTCTCCCCCACGTTGGTGGGGTTTCGTTCTCGGACGGCCGATGCCGTCCAGGTGGCTTCCGACCAAATTGAGTCACGCGACGCTCGCAGCAGCCTCAGCCTGCTGCGCTTCGTCCCCAATCTTTTCAGTTCCAACGCAAGTGACTCACTGACTTTCGCACCCACAGCCGAACCGGGGATCCTCTCGGATCAACCCGTTGAGGACCTGATCGAGAACTCAGTCCGCTTGCTGATTGGCACTGTCGCCCACGAGTTCACCCGCATCGCACTTCAGTTCGACCAAGCCGTACGGTTCATTCCGGTTCGCAGGCAAATCCGTGATCGACTGGGCGATGCCCATGAACTTTTGGAAGAGGACCTGGGGAACAACGGCGAGAACGTCGCTTTCCAAGCCGGCCAACTGGCCACTTCGCTCTGGATTCGTCGGCCTGCAATTGAAGCGGCCGACAAGAACGGGGCTCCGACTTGGGTCTACGATTTTCGCCTGCCCATCACCGCTGAGGATCTGACGCCGCACTGCGCCAAACTGCCTTTTGTTTTCGACGCTTTGGAACAAAAAACCGTCGCCCAGAACCTGCGCGCTAACCTTCCGCAAAGTTTGGCTGACAGCATTCACGGGGCCTGGGTCCATTTCATCAAAGAGTCTGCGGCTCCGTGGGAAGAGTGGCACGAGAGTCATACTGTGCGAACCTGGGATGAAACGGGAGCGCATGATGGCCCCGGATACCAATTAGAGGAAGCTATTCCCACTGACCTCTAGCACGCAGGATTTCACGCAACATTGTGGGACGGTCCGTTACTAGGCCGTCGACCCCCCAATCGAGCAAACGCACCATCTGCGCCGGTTCGTTCACGGTCCAGACATGCACCGCTAAACCGGCTGCGTGGGCAGTGGCGATGAACCGGGGATTTACCACCCGGATTCCGCGCATCCGTTCGGGAACCTGAACGGCCCGAATTGAGCTGCTGGAGGTCGCCACGCGCCACGACTCGGCCGAGGAAACAGTTTCTGCGGCAAACATGAGTCGGACAACGGGGGCCACCCCAAGAGAAGTGGTTAACTGCGGATCGTCAACTGCCCGAATCTTTTCCAGTCGCTTCTCAGAAAATGATGCGATCAGCGTCCTCCCGAAGGCGTCCTGTTCGGCCAAGGTCGCCAAAAGTGGCTCGACAACCGCATCGGTCTTGGCGTCCAAATTCAAATAGAGTTCAGGAAACTCTTCCAGAACTTCGTCCAACCGGGGCATTCTTTCATCCGCGGCGTTGCGCAGTTTACTCAACTCGTCCCAGGTCAAATCCTGCACCAACCCGGTGCCGTCGTAGCAGCGATCGACAGTCTCGTCATGGTTGAGGACGACCACACCATCGGCAGTCACCTGACAGTCCGTCTCAAGATAATGCACACCCAAATTACGCATCGCTCTAATCGCAGCGTATGAGTTCTCAGGCGCCTCGTCCCCACCTCCGCGGTGCGCAATCAGATGGGGGAAAGGGTTCGCCGCAACCGGAATCACGAACATCCCTCGCCCAGGTAGACAGCGCCCCGGTTCTTCAAGAAGTTAACCGGCTCGACCGCATTTTCGGCACTGTTACGCACCTCGAAGTGCAGATGGGGGCCGGTCGACCACCCTGTGTTCCCCACTGCCCCGATGGCTTGACCGGCAACGACCTCATCGCCCTTAGAAACTTTGATGCTGCCATCTAGCTGGTGGTAGTAATGCGTGGTGAAAACTTCACCATCAATGACGTGTTCAACGACCACGAAGTTCCCTGAACGTTCGTTGTAACCCACATCGGTGACAACGCCGGCCGCCGCCACGTGGATTGGGCTTCCTGAAGCAGCAGACCAGTCAACGCCCTCGTGCATGAGGACCTGCCCGGTGATCGGTGAAACCCGCCAACTGAAAGTCGATGACTGCGAGTAGGTACCTTCCTCTAGGGGCCAGAAATAAGCTTCCTTCTGGTTGATTTCGCGCAGAGCATTGGCAGGGGAAACGCCCTCGAGACAGCTGGAAACTTCCAGGGGAGAACGCAGGCTTGATTTGGAAACAGCCGCATTATCCTCAATCAGATCGGTCGCCGTCGGCAGTTTCGCGGCCGAGACGCCCTGTGTGCGCCAGTCATTGGCACCGGTGAAGCTGGCGATAACTTTTTCCTGTGGCGCGGCCCGCCCCGGAACGATAAAGGCTGTGAGGGGAACGGTGATCGCTACCGCACCCAAACCGAGGGCCGTCCACAATGGCAAGTTACGTGAAGCGCCGTGAGCGGCGCGTTCCTCCCGATCCATGTGGCGAGTGCCGCGCGGTGCGGTGCGAGGTGCGCGAACTGGGCGCTGAGGCCGACTGGTGCGAGCCTTCTTCACGGGCGGTGCGGGCTTAGCGGTGGCAGCTAAGGAAAGAACCGTCGGCTCGAATAGCACTTGGGGTTCTATCTGGTCCGAAGTGTGGGCCACCGGCGAGTCCACGGGCTGAGCTACTGCCTGGTCCACAGGCTGGGGGACGTGTCGTTTTCGCGGTCCCGGTTTATCCGGAACCGGAAGGGGCGCCCGAACGGCGCGCTGCGGGGCAACCACTGATTCCTGTTGCTGCGCCTGCTCACGCAGTGTTGAGCGCTTTGGTAGGGGGCACGGATTCACCTCGACAGGTGTCACTCATACCTCCAAACGGTTCCGACTCTGACAACAACGTAAAGGCTACCACTTCTGGCTTTCGGATAATAGGCAATCTATTTCTTGAATTATTTGTTCAAACGTTGAAGCGAATCACGGACTTCCCCGACCAGGCGCTCCAATATATCTTCCAGGAACAGCACGCCGACGGGATTGCGCTGCGGGTCCACGACCCGGCACATGTGCGTTCCCTTGTGCTGCATGAAGCGGAGACCGTCCTCGATTTCAGTTTCGGCATTCAGATCATGCAGCTTCCTAATTCGCCACGGGTCGACCGGCAGGTTCCGGTTAGTTTCGTCCGCGTAGAGAACATCTTTCAGGTGGATGTAGCCGATTAGATCACCCGAGTCATCAATCACACCGCAGCGTGAAAACCCGGTTTGTGCGACGACCTGTTCGACGTCCGCCGGCGTGCAGTCCTCCGGAACGCTAACGACCTCATCAATCGGGACCATCGCCTGGCCGACGTTATCCGTCGAGAATTCTAAAGCACCTGAGAGCAACCCCAACTCATCGCTGAGTTTGCCTTCCATCTGGGAGACTTCCACGATGTTGGCGACCTCCTCGACAGTGAAAGTAGAGGTGATTTCGGTGCGCGGTTCGATCCCCACCAGCCGCAGGAACCAGTTCGCCATCCGATCCATGGCCTGCACCAGAGGCTTGATCACGTGCCCAATCGCCACCAGCGGCGGCGCCAACCACAGCAGCATTTTTTCGGAGGCGGCGATCGAAATATTCTTCGGCACCATTTCCCCAAACACCACATGTAAGAAGAGGACGATGACGAGGGCGACCGCGAAGGCAATACCGTGGACTGACGCTTCCGGGATTCTCATTGCCGCAAGCGGTACCTGCAGCAAACTGGCGATCGCCGGTTCCGCCACCGCGCCGAGCGTTGTCGACATGACCGTGATGCCGACCTGGCAGATCGCCAACATCATCGACACGTGCTGGAGGGCGTACATGGCCTGTCGGCTACCCCGTCGCCCCTCCTGGTGCAGGGGTTCAATTTGGGCGCGTCGACTGGAGGTGACGGCAAACTCGGCCGCAACAAAGAAGGCGTTAATAGCTAGGAGTAAAACGGTGATACTGATTCCGAGTGCGGGGTTCATAGGATTGCCCCCTCGTCCTCGACCGGTAGTTTCTCCGGGCCGACCACCAGGATCCGCGAGATTCGTCGCCCCACCATCACCGTCACTTGAAGTGTCACTCCATCAACTTCGATCTGGTCGTCAAGCGCGGGAATTCTGCCCAAACGATCCATTATGAGGCCGGCCAACGTTTCGTACGGCCCATCCTCGGGGACCAGGATCCCAGTTTTGTCTAGCAGCTCATCGGGCCGCAAAGTCCCCGGGACCTGGTATGAGTTCTCGCCGACTTGCCTAATTCCGCGGCGCCGACGGTCGTGTTCGTCATTCACTTCCCCGACGATCTCTTCAACGACATCTTCAAGGGTGACAATCCCGGCCGTCCCCCCGTACTCATCAACAACCACTGCCATCTGCATGCTCTCATCGCGCAACTGCACCAGCAGCGGGGCCAAACCGACGGTTTCGGGAACTCGCGCCGGTTCAACCAGCAGTGAAGCCGACATGACGGGGACTTCGTCTCTGCGGCCGTAAGGGATTCCGACGGCTCGACGCAGATTCACCAGACCGATGACATCGTCACTGTTGGACCCGATAACCGGGAATCGGGAGTGTCCGGTCTGGCGGGCGATTTCAATTACATCTGCTGCTGTGGCCTCTTCGGGGACCGACTGCATGCGCCCTCGATCGGTCATCACGTCGACTGCGGAAAGTTCCTCTAGAGTGATGGACTTAGTGAAGAGGTCGGCAGTCCCAACGTTCAGTGTTCCCTCTTCGGCCGAGTGCCTGACCATGGCTGCCAGTTCCGAAGCGGAGCGGGCCGAAGATATTTCCTCTTTGGGTTCGATCCCCATGAGGCGCAAGATAGCGTTCGCGGTGCCGTTGAGCACCCAAATCAGCGGACGGAAAACCCAGGTGAAAGCCATCTGCAGCGGCGCCGTCCAACGTGCGGTGCGCAGCGGCAGCGACAGGGCGAGGTTCTTGGGGATTAGCTCGCCGAAAAGGATTGACACTCCGTTGACGATGACCGCGGAAACGAGGGCCGCGATGGTCATTGAGGCCGCCAGTGCAAGGCCTGCACTGCCCAGCAGCTCACCCAGCAGGTCCCCCAACGCCACCTGGGTGGTGAACCCGAGAAGGATCGTGGTGAGGGTGATCCCGACCTGAGCCCCCGACAGCTGCGTACTAAGACTGCGAAGAGCTTTGAGGACGCGGCTCAGTTTGCCGCCCTGTTCCTTGTTTTGGCGGTCCACGGTGGCCTGATCCAGTGTTACGAGGGAGAACTCGGCGGCAACGAAAACCGCGTTCCCAAATACGAGGGCGACACCCAGGACCAACATCAGGATCTTAGTAACCATAATCAGGAAGCCCCCAAAGGACAGGGGCGTGCAGTATTCGTAGTCGGGCTTTCGGGTTCGGCAGGGGTCAACACCTGGCCGGGACTGTCACTTTCCATGGTGAAGCAATGATAACTACTTACGCCGATTTTTGTTCACCCTTCTCTCCGGCGCTCAGTAAGGGGAGCTTCAAATACGGACCAAAGACCCGCACATAAACCGGGTACGTGAGAAATACGTCGCAACAGGGCCTAAACTTGAAGGCGGAGACGACATCTTCCGCTGTTGGAAGTTGAACGAGAGGCCGAAGTCTGTGACTACGAATCATTCACCCAGTTCCGCGGTTCCCCCTGCCGGTTCGAATACCCCAGATGTGACTGGCACGGCCGAACCCAAAGATAACTGGGGGGTCAACGAGTGGTACATCGCGCACATGTTCGAAGCTTTCTCCGAAGACCCGCGCTCAGTCGACTCAAGCTGGCGCGAGTTCTTCAACACCAACCCACAGGCCGGGGTTCAGGCGCTCCAGAACTCTGCCTCCAACGGAGCGCAGGGTGGTGCCCCAGAGTTCGCTCTGGCCTCTCCGTCATCGGAGCGTGCTTTCAAGGATCCTAAGCATTCAGGTGCGGCTTCAGTTGCGGTCGATGAACGGATTTCCTTCGAATCGGTGACTCGTTCTGATTTGCCCCCCGCACCCCCAACGCAGGTCCGCGCCGCAACTTCGCCCTACACTCGTGCCCACCCGCAGGTGGTAGCCGCGGCTGAACGCCGACACACTGACCTTCCTGATGGCGCCCCCGAACGCCTCCGTGGAGTCGCCCGCGCTGTGGCCCGCAATATGACGGAATCCCTCACGGTCCCCACCGCCACCTCGGCCCGCGAAATCCCCGCGAAACTTTTGATCGAGAACCGTGCGGTAATCAACGCGCACCTGGCGCGAACCGTGGGCGGGAAAATTTCTTTCACCCACCTGCTGGGCTACGCACTGGTTGAGGCGATCGTCGAAACGGGAGCGATGAATGTTCGCTACGTAGAGGAGGACGGACGGCCCGCCGTCGAACACCCGCCGCATGTTGGTTTGGGGTTGGCTGTCGATGTTCCTCGGGCCGATGGCGCCCGCACCCTCATGGTCCCCGTGGTCAAAGAGGCCGACACCATGACCTTCCCGCAGTTTCGGGATGCTTGCGACGATGTGATTAGCCGCTCGCGAAAGGGAGACCTGAAACCAGAGGATTTCAGTGACATCACCGTGTCGCTGACCAACCCGGGAACTATCGGCACGACACTTTCGGTCCCCCGGTTGATGCCCAGCCAGGGCGCAATTATCGGGGTCGGAGCAACAGACTTCCCGGCCTCCTGGGCGGGAGCAACACCGGAACTCCTGGGCGACCTCGGCGTCGGGAAGACCATGTTCCTCACCTCAACCTACGATCACCGCGTGATCCAGGGCGCGGACTCAGGCGAGTTCCTTCGCCTCCTAGCTGGGAAACTAACCGGATCCGACGGCTTTTACCACCGCGTTTTCGAATCCTTGCGCGTCCCCTACGCCCCCTACGAATGGGAGCGGGACCTCAGCTACGACGACGAGACGGAAAAAGGTAAACCAGCGCGCATTGTCGAACTGATCCACGCCTACCGTTCCCGCGGTCACCTCGCCGCCGACACCGACCCTCTGGCCTACCGAGTCCGACTTCACCCCGATCTTGACATCAGTCGCTACGGCTTGAATATGTGGGACCTGGATCGAACCTTTCCCACCGGCGGTTTCTCCGGCACCAACCAGATGCGGCTGCGGGACATTATTCAGCGACTGCGCGACACTTACGCTCGTTCCGTCGGGATCGAGTACATGCACATTCAGGACCCCGCGCAGCGGCTGTGGGTGCAAAAAGAAGTTGAGCGTCCCTACGAGAAACCGTCGAAACAGTCGCAGCTGCGGATTTTGAACACCCTCATGCAGGCGCAGGCTTTTGAAGAGTTCCTGCAGACCAAGTTCGTGGGGCAGAAACGGTTTTCGTTGGAGGGCGGCGAATCTCTGATACCTCTGCTCGACGAAGTTCTCTACCGGGCGGCCACCAGCGGAATGCATGAGGTGGCCATCGGGATGGCACACCGAGGCCGACTGAACGTGCTGGCGAATATCGCCGGGAAATCGTACAGCCAGATTTTCAGTGAGTTCGAAGGTTACGACACGACCCTGCACCTGGGTTCAGGGGACGTGAAATACCACCTGGGAACGGAGGGCGTTTTCACCGCCGGCGACGGTGTGGCCACCAAGGTTTACCTGGCCGCGAACCCCTCTCACCTGGAGGCCGCCGACGGCGTACTGGAAGGAATTGTCCGCGCCAAACAGGACCGCCTTCAGGACCCGTCCTTCCCTGTGATGCCCGTACTTATCCACGGTGACGCCGCGTTCATCGGGCAGGGCGTCGTTTACGAAGTGTTCAATATGAGCCAACTTGAAGGTTTCCGCACCGGCGGTACCCTCCACGTGATCGTCAATAACCAGATTGGTTTCACCACCGGTCCCACGGCCGGGCGTTCAACGCGGTACCCCACCGACCTGGCTAAAGGAATGCAGGTACCAATTTTCCACGTGAACGGTGACGATCCGGAAGCAGTGGTCCGCGTCGCTGACCTGGCTTTCCGTTTCCGTGAAGAGTTCCACAAGGATGTCATTATCGACCTCGTCTGCTATCGCCGCCGGGGACATAATGAGGGCGACGACCCGTCGATGACGCAGCCGGTCATGTACGGCCTCATCGATGAGATCCCCTCAACTTTTGAGGTTTACACGCAGAACCTGATTGGTCGCGGTGATATCACCCTGGAAGAAGCGACCTCGTACCAGGAACGTTACGAACACCATTTGGTTGAGATCCTCGACGAGACGCGCGAACACGGTTGGGAGCATGAAACTCCGGAGCGGCACGGCCTGGAAATTCCCGAATCGCAACTGCCCGGTTCCGGCATGATGATTGGGTGGTCAACAGAGGTGACCCCCGCCGAACTGGAGCGGGTCGGACAGGCCTACGTTTCGTTCCCCGAGGGTTTCACCCCACATAAGAAGCTGGCTGAACTGGGAGAGCGCCGCCTGAAGATGGCCACCGGGCAAACCCCCATCGACTGGGGATTCGCGGAAATACTCGCCCTCGGCACGCTCCTCATGGATGGAACTCCGGTGAGGTTGACCGGTCAGGACGCTCAAAGGGCCACGTTCGTACAGCGGCACGCAACGCTGCATGACCAGGTGGATGGGCGCGAATTCACGCCACTGCACTTCCTCACCGAAGATCAGGCCGAGTTCTCCATTTACGACTCCCCACTTTCCGAGTACGCTCCACTCGCCTTCGAGTACGGGTACTCGGTTGAGCGCCCCGAGTCGCTCGTGCTGTGGGAAGCCCAGTTCGGGGATTTCGTCAACGGTGCCCAAACCGTTATTGACGAGTTCATCGCCTCGGCGGAACAGAAATGGGGTCAGCAGTCATCGCTGGTTTTGCTGCTCCCCCACGGCTATGAGGGGCAGGGACCCGACCACTCTTCGGCCCGGATCGAAAGGTTCCTGCAGCTAGCTGCCGAGAACAACCTGCGGATCTGTCAGCCTTCGACGGCGGCGAACCATTTTCACCTGCTCCGTCGCCAAGCATATATGCGGCCACGTAAACCGCTGATCGAGTTCACCCCGAAACAGCTACTTCGTTTGGGGGCTGCGGCCTCGTCACTGGATGATCTGACCTCGGGACACTGGCAACCCGTCATCGGTGAAACTGACCCAAGTATCGTTGCCGAGGGCGTCAATCGCGTGCTGATGTGTTCGGGCCGTATTTACTACGACCTCGTCAAAGAACGTAAGAAACTGGGGATCACCGACACGGCCATTATTCGGTTGGAGCAGCTTTACCCGCTCCCCCTCGAAGAGCTGCGTGAGGCTCTGGCTCCGTACCGGAACGCTGCCCACCACTGGGTTCAGGATGAACCGGCGAACCAGGGGCCGTGGCCGTTCCTGGCGCTGAATCTGTTCCCGAGGTTGCACATCGCGGCCACCCGGATTTCGCGGCCTGCTTCCGCCTCGCCGTCGACCGGGATGGGATGGGTCCACCGGGAACAGGCCGAGGCGCTCATGACTGCCGCGTTTACAGCGTAGAGGCAAAAATCACGGGTGGGTACCTACTTCGAGAGTAGGTACCCACCCGTGGTGAAGAATTAAGAATCAGGTGTTGGGCCGTTTGCCGTGGTTTGCTTTACCCTTACGGCGATCGCGCCGCTTCCGTCCACGTTTACTCATTGGGCTCTCCTCCCTCGCATTGAAATCTCTTTGACATCTTCGCACATGAGAGCGAAACTTCGCAGGTCTCGCTCACCAAAACGGGGTGTAAAACACAAAATGTGTCAACCCCGACACCGGCGCAAGCGCAAAGTGGTTTCCCAGTGAATTGATGCGCGGATCTTTTCCCGCAAGTCCGGCGGCGGACACGGGATGTTTTCCTGCAAACACTGCCTCACCACCGCGCGCAGATGAACTTCCGCTTCTTTGGCGCACTCACACTGGGGGCATTTCCGTGCGTGGTCGCCCAAAATTTGGGCCTGTTCCGCCGGAAGCTCTGAATCTAACAGAGCTTCAACCTGGCGCCGGAAGGAGAGGCACTCCTCCGCTGACTCACTCGCCATCCTGATCTCCGTCACTCAAACCGATGCCGTATTCGGCCGCTACCTCTCCTAACGCAGAACGCAAGGCTTTTCTTCCCCGATGCAGCCTGCTCATCACTGTACCCACCGGAACGTCCGTCATCTCGGCGATTTCCCGATAGCTGAATCCCTCAACGTCGGCGAGGAACACAGCTAAACGGAACTGCTCCGGCAAATCTTCTAACGCCTCCCGAATCTGCTGATTCGGCAAATTATCCAAGGCGTCCGTTTCCGCTGAACGCAGCTGCGACCCGTCGTTCTCTGCGGCCTGAACCTGCTGCCAGTTCTCAACTGTGTCCGTGCGGGCACGTTTGGGTTCACGCTGAACTTTCCGGTACTGAGTTATGTACGTGTTCGTCAAGATTCGGTACAGCCAGGCCTTAATATTCGTTCCCGGTCGGTAACTGTCGAAACGAGAGTAAGCCTTCAAATAGGTCTCTTGCACCAGGTCCTCGGCGTCGGCCGGATTGCGAGTCATGCCCAGCGCCGCCCCGTAAAGCTGATCCAGAAGTGGCAGCGCCTCGGCCTCGAAAACGGACTCCTGATCTAGAACTTCAGCCGCACTCAAAGACAAGGGCGGATCCAAGATTGGCTGCTTCACAGCAGGCCCCAGTTTAGCGGCGGGCACGCAAAGTTGGCCGCCAGCGACGACCAGTGCGAACCAGAAAATGAAGTCATAGCCACCACTGTACCTGCCGAACGTTGACTGGCCGCCGGTTGCCCTAGCAAAACGACGCCGAACCAGTCATTATTACAGTATGAATATCTTGCGCTCAGTAGCCTACCCCCTCCTAGCTGCCCCCTTCATTGTTGACGGAATCAGCGCCGTTCGTGCTCCGGCGCCGCACGCCCAGAAACTGATGGAGGCGTGGCGGGTGACCGAAAAAATGGGAGCCCCCGAACTTTCAGAAGAAACAGCGATCCTCGCTTCCCGAGTTGGCGGTATCGCCGGGGCTTGCGCTGGGATGTACCTGATCGTCGGGAAACACAAACGGTTGGCGGCGACCGCACTGGCCGTGGCGACTTTACCTTTAGGACTGATTAACGGGCCGTTAGGTGTCGATGGCAATCGTCGTGAACGACGCCAAGCACGCCAGCGTCTGCTCAACTACGGTGCCCTCACCGGAGGTTTGCTCTTTGCAGCGATGGACCGCAACGGCAAACCCTCAAGGAAATGGCGGCGAACCTTCCGCCGTCACGAGAAAGAACTGGTCGCCGCCGCGAAACAGTCCGTGGCCATCCAGAAAGCTGCCAACTAAAAAGCGCAGTGACAAACCAGCGCACCCCAGGTTTTCAGTCAACAGAAACGGATTCAATGTCTAATTTGCCCTGGTGGGACGCCCCCACCTCGACCTCCCCGATTTCGGCAGAAGTGAAACTTCCCGGCTCAAAATCTCAAACTAACCGGGCCCTGTTCCTGGGGGCCATAGTCGCCTCCCCCCTGGCGATTCGCGATGCTCTGTCTTCACGCGACTCGGTGCTCGCTGTGCGCGCCCTCGAACAGTTGGGCGTCACTTTCAGTTCCGTCAGCGACGATATTTTAGTGGCACACCCACCCAAACAGCTGCAACTTTCGGGGACTATCGACTGCGGTTTGGCGGGCACAGTGATGCGGTTCGTTCCGGCCATCGCCGCCTTCGGGCACGGAAGCGTCAAATTCGACGGGGACCCAGAATCATACACGCGTCCCGTCGGTCCGCTGCTGGACGCCCTCGAACAGTTGGGGGCCGGCATTGAATACCACGGCGAACCCGGCTTCATGCCGTTCACCCTCACCGGTATCGGTGACAAACTAGCTGACGTCCCCGAACGTATCGTCGTTGACTCATCTGACTCATCACAGTACCTCTCGGCCCTCCTCCTGGCCGCACCACTGGCACCGCGGACCCTCACCATTGAGGTTCGCGGCAACGTACCCTCAGCAGCGCACATCGAAATGACGACCGCCATGCTAGAGGAACAGGGCGTGAAGATCAGCCGCACTCGGGCGGGCGCCTACCTGGTGGCGGCTGGCCGACCGGCACCGACCCCGGTTCAAATTGAACCCGACCTGTCCAATGCGGGACCTTTCTTAGCGGCAGCGGTCATCGCGGGGGGAACAGTTACTGTCCCCGACTGGCCAGCTAATACCACCCAGGCCGGCGACGCCTGGAAAATGATCCTGCCGCAGTTTGGCGCCCAAGTCGTCCAACACGGCACCAAATTACAGGTCAGCGCCCCCGGCTATCGCCCGGGTAACAGTTGGGCCGGGGTCGACCTTGACCTCAGTCGAGTTGGCGAATTGACCCCGACAATCACCGCACTGTGCCTCCTGGCTCAGTCGCCCTCGCAGCTGCGCGGCATCGCCCATTTGCGTGGACACGAAACGGACCGACTGAGAGCTTTAGTTACCGAGATTGAACGCGCTGGCGGCCGCGCCGAAGAGACCCCTGACGGCCTCATCATCACTCCGCAACCGTTGCACAGCGCCGATTTCGACTCTTACCACGATCACCGCATGGCAATTTTTGGTGCGCTGGTCGGCCTGGCGGTGCCTGGCTGTCGCGTCCAAAATATTGCCACCACCGATAAGACACTCCCGGAGTTCCCACAACGTTGGGATGCGATGCTCCGGGGTGAAGCGAGCCCGGCGCTGCCGTCTTTGGCGCGCGCGATAGGGATGAACTCTTGAGCTACAGCGACACTGGTACTGACGATCCACGAGTGCGGGTCCGAGCAACGCGGGGTTCGCGCCCCCGATCGAAACGTCGGCCCGACTACTCCAAAACCCCTATCGGTCAGGTCGTAGCAATCGACCGAGGGCGCTACATGGTCGCCCTCAACGAAAGTCCCACCATCCAGTGTGTGACCGCAAGGGAACTGGGGCGCGGAGCCGTCGTCATGGGCGACCTGGTCCATTTGACGGGTGACCTTACGGGGCGGGACGGCACTTTGGGCCGGATCGTCGAGGTCCTCCCTCGCGCCCATGTCCTGCGGCGTTCATTGGAGGAAGCGGCCGATAGTCGCGGCGAGAAGACTATTGTCGCCAACGCCGATCTGCTGGTAATCGTCACGGCCACGGCCGACCCGGAGCCTCGGGTGGGCATGGTGGAGCGGTGCCTGGTTGCGGCCGCGGAGGCGAAGATTCCTGCGGCCCTGTGCATGACTAAATCAGATTTGGCGGACCCGGGACCAACTCAAAGAAATGCTGGCGGACCGGTTTTCGGTTCTCGTGGGACATTCCGGTGTGGGCAAATCGACCCTCATCAATGCGCTGATACCCCAGACGGACCGTCAGGTCGGGACCGTCAACGTGCTGACCGGCAAAGGGCGTCACACTTCCACGTCCTCAGAAGCCCTCCCGCTGCCCGGTGGTGGCTGGGTGGTGGACACACCGGGGGTTCGGTCCTTCGGCCTGAGTCATGCCACGACCGAGGATGTGCTGCACGTCTACCCGGGTGCCGCTGCGGCCGTCCAGTTCTGCCTCCCCAACTGTTCGCACCTGGTTGACGAACCATCATGTGCGTTGGACGCGTGGAAAATGGGGGCAGCTCCGTTCTCAGCTGAGGCCGCCGCCGAAGCCGAAGACGAAACGACTGTTCCCTTAGAGCAGCGAGCTGAACTGGTGGGCAGGCTGCGAGTTCTACTTCCAGGCGTGGGGAACCCTTCGGACTGAGTTGGTGGAGGGCGCCCCCAAGGGCTACGCCGGCGTTAGTGACGAGACGACGTCGGCGTGGAGAAGGCCGTTCGTCGCCAAGCCGTTGGGGCCCCACGGCCCTGAAACTGAACCGTCAACCGAAGTGAACTTCCCGCCGGCTTCTTCCACAATTGGGACCAGAGCGGCCATGTCGTACAGCTCTAACTCCGGTTCGCAGGCAATATCGACGACTCCCTCAGCGACCATCATGTAGCTCCAGAAATCGCCGAAGGCCCGTGAACGCCAACAGTTTGACTGCAGATTAAGGAATTCGCGTCCCAGGCCCAACGACAGCCAACCATCCAATGAGGAGTACGACAGGAATGACTCGTCAACACTGCCGACCTGGGAAACTCTAATTGGCCGGGACCGCTGCATTGACGTGCCCGTATGAGCGCCCAAACCGCGGGCCGCCCACCAGCGTCGTTTCAAAGCGGGGGCGGAAACGACGCCAACCACCACGGTTCCATTGTCGACCAGAGCGATCAGGGTCGCCCACACGGGAACCCCGCGCACAAAGTTGTGGGTCCCATCGATCGGGTCGATGACCCACTGGCGGGATGAAGCCCCCGAGAGTCCGGCCTCCTCACCGAGAACCGAGTCGCGAGACCGCACTGTGGACAATTGTGATCGCAGCATTTCTTCAACGGCACGGTCCGCATCCGAAACAAGAGACATGTCTGGTTTACTCTCGACTTTCAAGTCAAGAGCCCCGAAACGTTTCAATGTCAGGTCATCGGCACGGTCGGCGAGGAGGTGCGCCAACCGGAGGTCGTCAATATACTTGCGCGAATCAGTCATACCTCAAGACTATCTACCAACGTTGTTCCTGCCACCTTCAACAGTGCGCGTGGTGCAACGACCGATATACTCGTCGGTATGCCCGCACGATTTTTAATGATCACTACCCGAGCGGATCAGACTTTGGCCGAGTCTGAACGTGAGGCCCTGCTGAAGTACACGGGGCTCACCCCCGATCAGCTCCACTGGGTCAGCGTTGTGGACAACCCCTTCCCGGCCGTCGATCTGGCGCAGTGGGACGGGATCATCATGTGTGGTTCACTGTGGGACGCCGGAGCACCTGAATCTTCAAAATCTGCGCAGCAAAAACATGTCGAGGGTGCCCTCGCTGAGCTTTATGCGCGTCTGGTTCCCGCCGATTTTCCCTTCATGGGACTTTGCTACGGTCTGGGGACTCTCTGCCAATTTCTGGGCGGCACAATCACCGACCGCTACGGCGAGGATATTTCTGCCCCCACCTTCACCATCACCCCCGCCGGACGCCAAGACCCGATCCTCCGGGGGCTTCCCGACCGGTTCCGGGCCTACGTCGGCCACCACGAAGCTGTTGGTGTCCTTCCCCCAGGAATGGTGACGCTAGTTGCCGGCGACGACGCACCGATCCAGATGACCCGCACGGGCACCAACCTCTACGCCACCCAGTTCCACCCGGAACTGGACCTGGACGGAATCACTTTACGCATCGACGTTTTTGCTGACGCCGGTTACTATCCCCCACATCTTCGTGACGCCGTGGAAGCCCGGGTACAGAACGTCGACACGTCAGCGGCGCACCTGATTTTGCGGAACTTCACCGAGCGCTATTCCGGTTCACGTCACCACCGTTAGGGACTTCTCTGGCGTTTCTCGTTACGACAGTTTCCGCAGGGCCGACAGTTCGCTGCCGTCATACCATTCCAAATCGGCGTCGAAAATCATTTGGGTGAAGTCGTCAAGCTCAGCTTGAGTGGTTGCCACCCGTGCCGCAGAAATCAGTTCGCCAGTCGCTGCCGAATCCACTTGGAAAGACTCGACCTGGTCCCACGTTTCCGGTTCGACAGCTGATACCGCCACGATCCGCACCGGCGGCGTACTGTCATCGGCGAAAACTTTTTCCAGAGCGCTGAAAGCACAGTCGTGGAGGGCGGCCTCTTCCAGTTCTTCCAGAGCGTCCCCCGAAACATCTGGCGGTGTGTGGAAAATCTGTGGGGGGAACTGGGCATCGTCGGGCGGGAAGTCCAACTGTAAGTCTGAAACTGTTAGTGGCAGGTATACGCGCATGGTCGAATCTTCTCATACGGCACCGAGCGGTAACTAACCGGACCGAAGAGTTCCAGTTACCCCACACACTGATCATGTTCACAAATTGAGACATTACAATCACCGGGCAAAAAGCAGTAAATTTCTATCCGGCCTGATAAACGCGTATTTAAAGCGTGCGTACAAAAACTATTCATCGTCGATCCGCCTCGGCGCATCTCTTCGCCTCTGCCACCCCAATTTAGTTATCCACACCCCAACACTATAACTACGTCCAAAATCGCCAAATACGGCAGATTCCTCCGCGTTTTTGCCGCATACTGTCAGGACCTACTCGCAGATTGGTATTTGTGGTTCCCATGAGTTCAAATTTAGCTTTTCGTAATTATCCGGCCCTTTACGTGTCAAAGGTGGGGGGCCGATCAGAGTTCGACCGGGCCGCACCCATTTCGGTCTTGAAATGGTCCGGATCCATCCCCCATGAAGAAGGGGCGGTAGATTTTCCGCCTCCGGCCGCTTCTGGTCAGGCCAAAGCCCACCTACCTGATTTGTCGGTGTGGTTACCTTCGGCAGTGACCGCAATTTGCGACACTCTGGCGGGGCGCCGCGATCTGTCCCTACTGCGTCGCTGGGTGGATCCTTCGCTCTACAACCGTTTGGCCGCTCGTCTACAAAGTTCGCCCCCGAGCTGCCTCTCGTCCCTGCCGGCGAGCATCCGGTCGACACGTTTACAACAGGTCACCGAAGGGGTCTTTGAGGGCGCCGTGGCAATCGCCGATTTTGGCCGTATCCGAGCTGTCGCCATTCGGGTAGAACAGTTTCGAGGGCGGTGGAGAATCACCGCCCTCGAAACTGGGTAGTTTGTTGCCCCTGCCTGCTGGTCCGCCGTTAGGCCGGCCCAGCGGCCAAGTTAGCGTCGCTTCTTGCGCGCTGCGGCCCGACGCTGAGCCCGGTTACCCCCAGAAGACTGGCCGCTGCCCGTTTGTTGGTTCGCACCGCCACCGGCAGCTCCCGGACCCCCATAGTTGAGCCGTGCCGGCTGGGCTTCACGTCCTACATTACCCATGACTGTCGGCAGCTGCCGCGGCTTATCGCCGGCCTTCTTGCCAGCCTTCTTGCCAGCCTTCTTCGCATTCGCAGCAGCTTTCTTCAACGCTTCCTGCGCGGCTGCGGAGGGCATCGCCGCGGCCGGGTTAGCACTGGGATTAGCAGCGGCATCTTCGGCCCGCTGCAATGCGACCTGGAACTGCCTGGCGAAACTAAAGATCTGCTGCACAGACTCTTCACGAATGCGGCCCATCATGGATTGGAACATGCGGGAAGCTTCATCTTTATATTCGACAAGAGGGTCCCGCTGTCCCATGGCACGAAGCCCGATTCCCTCCTTGAGGTAAT
>CAYFQJ010000001.1:40089-44838 GCA_964345205.1 uncultured Actinomyces sp.
CAAGCCAATGCCTTCTTTGAGGTAGTCCATTTCGTAGAGGTGTTCGCGCCAGAGTCGGTCCACGGTGCTGATAATGACGCGGCGTTCCAACTGTTCCATTGGGGCCTCACCCAACTGTTCAATTGCCAGTCGGTTCTCATTGACGTCTGCGACTGTCTCTTCGTAGGCGGTGCGGATATCACCCCTCAGTTCCGCTTCAAGATTGGCCCGAGTCAGGTTCTCGATCCCACCGTGCTCTTCGAGGACATCATCAACGGTAATCGACACCGGGTAGTAACTACCAAGAACTACCCAGAGTTCGTCGAGTTTCCAGTCATTGCTGAGATCGGCGGCGGTGTGTTCAGCGACGATACCCGCGACCAACTCGTCCATGAAGAACTCGAGATGGTCATCAAGGTCGGTGCCATCCAAAACCATTTTGCGTTCGTTGTAAATCATTTCACGCTGGCCGGTCATAACGTCGTCATATTTGAGGACGTTCTTCCGGATCTCCTGGTTCCGACCCTCTACCTGGGACTGTGCCTGCGCGATCGAACGGGTAACCATCTTCGATTCCAGTGGCATATCTTCTGGATAGGCGCTGGACTGGAGGATCCGGTTGACCATCCCCGAGTTGAACAGCCGCATCAGGTCGTCTTCCATCGACAGGTAGAAGCGGGATTCTCCCGGGTCACCCTGACGTCCGGAACGACCACGCAGCTGGTTATCAATACGCCGCGATTCGTGACGTTCAGTTCCCAGGACGTACAGGCCGCCCAGTTCAACCACTTCGTCGTGTTCGGCCTTCACTGCCCGCTGGGCCTGTTCGAGGGCTGCTGGCCACGCCTCACGATACTCTTCAGCATTTTCTTGAGGGTCGAGTCCCTTGGCTTTCAGTTCGGCCTGGGCGATGAACTCGGAGTTACCCCCGAGCATGATGTCTGTTCCACGCCCAGCCATGTTGGTCGCCACCGTGACGGCACCTTTACGTCCCGCCATGGCGATAATGGCTGCTTCTCGGCCATGGTTCTTGGCGTTCAAAACCTGATGCGGGATCCGGCGCGACCGCAACAGCTGCGATATCAGTTCGGAACTTTCCACCGAGGCGGTCCCCACGAGGATCGGCTGCCCCTTACGGTTGCGCTCTTCAACATCGTCGATAATGGCGTTCAGTTTTCCCTGTAGCGTGGGAAAGATCAGGTCCGGCTGGTCTTTACGGATCATGGGACGGTTCGTGGGGATCGGAACCACGCCAATTTTGTAGGTGGAGGAGAACTCGGCCGCTTCAGTTTCCGCGGTACCGGTCATTCCCGCCCGTGAACCTTCGGGGTAGAGACGGAAATAGTTCTGCAGCGTGATGGTCGCCAACGTCTGGTTCTCAGCCTTGATTTCGACGCCCTCTTTAGCTTCGATGGCCTGGTGCATTCCATCGTTGTAGCGCCTGCCCTCGAGGACACGTCCCGTGTGTTCATCAACGATCATGACTTCGCCGCCGTTGATGATGTAGTCCTTATCACGGTGGAATAGCTCTTTGGCTTTAATGGCGTTGTTGAGGAACCCGATCAGTGGCGTGTTAGCGGCCTCGTACAGGTTATCGACACCCAACTGGTCTTCAACCTTGTCGATACCTTCCTCGGTGACACCAACGGTTTTCTTCTTCTCGTCGACCTCATAGTCAACATCGACTTCCATCTCGCGCACGATCCGCGCAAACTCCATGTACCAGCGGTTCAGATCTCCCGCGGCGGGACCGGAAATAATCAGCGGAGTACGGGCCTCGTCGATGAGGATCGAGTCTACTTCGTCGACAATGACAAAGTTGTGTTTGCGCTGCACCCGGTCTTCGGGACGCTGCGCCATATTGTCGCGCAGGTAGTCGAAACCGAATTCGTTATTCGTTCCGTACGTGATGTCCCGTTCGTACTGTTCGCGTCGGCTGGCTGGGTTTTGTCCGGCGAGGACGCAGCCGGTGGTCAGGCCCAAGAAAGCGTAGACACGGCCCATTTGTTCCGACTGATACTTCGCCAAGTAGTCGTTGACCGTAACGACGTGGACGCCGTCACCCGAAAGCGCACGCAAATAAGAGGGCATTGTGGCGACCAGGGTTTTGCCTTCACCGGTCTTCATTTCCGCGATATTGCCCTCGTGGAGGGCGACCCCACCCATGATTTGCACGTGGAACGGACGCATATGCAGTACCCGCCAAGAAGCTTCACGCACAGTCGCGAAAGCTTCGACCAAAATATCGTCGAGGGTTTCCCCCTCAGCGAGGCGCTCTTTGAACTCAGCCGTTTTGGCTTGCAGCTGCTCATCGGTCAGAGCAGCAAAGTCGTCGGCCAGAGCTTCGACCTGGTCGGCGATACGCTCCAGCCGTTTCAGGGTTCGACCTTCGCCAGCTCGCAAGATTCTGTCAAGAATTGACACTGATGCTCCTCAATTTCGCACTGATTGCCGGTACGCCAGCAGCGCACATTCTGTTGTTAGTGTACGGAAATGTGGCGCGGATATCGACACGCTCACTTCAGTTTTCGCTGGGCGGCAAACCGTAACCGAAAACTGGGTTCAGTTACCGGTTCTAAAAACACTGATGGGAGTGGTTCCGCCGATGCGAAACCACTCCCACCCAACTAGCGTTCCAGCCTGCTATGAAACGCGGTTGTTCAAACGCAAGACGCCATAAGTCCAGCCCTTACGGTGGTAAACCACGCAGGGCTGCATGGTTTCAGAATCGACGAAGAGGAAGAAGGGGTGTCCCACCAGTTCCATCTGGTACAGGGCCTCATCCACTGTCATCGGTTGTGCTTCGTGCACCTTCTGACGCACGATTACCGGTGAATCGCCCAGCTGCTCTTCGCGAGCCTCGCCCGGTTTCAAATCCTGAGCACTTTGCAGTTTCCACTCTTCAGCATCGGTGAAGTCAGCTGCGACCTCTTGGACGTCTCCGTGAGCGGCCGCAAGTTCCACAGCCAAAGGCGGATCGGTACGGTGACGGTGACGGTCACGATTCCGGTCCTTCAGGCGGCGTAGCCGCTCATAGAGCTTCGCGCAGGCCAAGTCGATCGCAGAGTACCGATCAACAGCGTCCGCTTCTGCTCGAATGACGGGACCCTTGCCATAAACCGTTAGCTCGATCCTTTCGGCCTTATCCGCCTGACGCGGATTCCGCTCGCGTGTCAACACCACGTCCACCCGCTGGGCGCGAGGATAGAACAGTGACACTTTATCGAGTTTACTTTCGACAAGATCTCGGAAATTGGGCGTAATTTCGGTATTTCGACCGGTGACAATGATATCCATGAGGATCCTCCAGGAACCGTGGAAGAGATGAACTAACAAGCTTTCCGCGCCTTAGCGGAAACCAAAGCAGAGTCGACACCTCCGTAACTAGGACAACCGACGGTGGACCGCCGGGTCTCTATATTGTACGTGAACGTCCTCACCTTGACGCGCTGAAGCAGCAGCTCCCGCTGTTGGCATAATCGGGTATCTTTCGGCCTCGAGGGCTAGAGAAGTTCGGAGGCCAGCAGCTCGAGGGTGTTTTCCCGAGTTGCCGACCGGTCCATGGCATCCCCTGCGTATGAACCCGCCACCGGGCTGACCATGATTTCATCCGCACCGTACTCTGCCGCCAAATCACGCAGCTTCTCGGCAACTACGCCGGCACTTCCGACGTACAGGAACGGCTCACCGAGGCCACGGTTAGCGATCTCCGCGGCCGTCCAGTCATAGCGCTCGATATCTTCGACTGTCCCCTGCGGTTCCATGCGGCCCCCAGTGCGTAGTCGCGCAGAGTGGAAACGGTGAATCAGGGCTTGCCGCTTTGCTTCGTCGCCCTCGCGTGCCACGACCACATTTACCGGAAGTAAAATCTTTGGCTCCGGGAACTGCTCGGACGGGACATAGTCGTTGCGATAAATGTCTAAAACGTGACCCATCCCGGGGATACCGAAATGGTTAGCGAAGACGTAGGGAAGCCCCATCTGGCCTGCAAGCTGCGCCGAATGTGCCGACGATCCAAGCAGCCAAATATCAACGGCCGAGGACGCCGCTGGGGTCGCTTGGATGTCGTACCGTCTGCCCGCGACGTCCAGCGGAACCGAGTCACCAAGTGGCGTTTGACCCAGGCCCAGTATCTCCCGCAGCAGCGTCACATCATTAGCGTAGTTCTGCACGCCGTCCCCCGGCAGCCCCTGCCTGAGGATCGCGGCGGTCAGCCCGTCACTGCCGGGTGCACGCCCCAAACCGAGGTCGATCCGGTCGGGAAACATCTCGGCCAGCAACGCAAACTGTTCCCCCACGGCAAACGGCGCATGGTTCGCCAGCATGACACCACCGGAGCCGAACCGAATCTGCTTCGTTTGCTCCGCCAGGTACGGGATCAGCACGGCGGGAACCGTCGATGCAATTGAAGGCATATTGTGGTGTTCTGCCACCCAGTAGCGGGTGTACCCCAGCGAATCCGCCAAGTTCGCCAAGTGCCGGCTTGAACTCAAGGCGTCGCGCGTGCGCTGCCCCTTCCGCAGGGGAATCAGGTCGAGGACGCTAAGTTTTAGGTTATTCATAGCTAAAGAGTACCCGCCGCCCCAACGACCGAACCAGATGCCAAGATTTGCAACAGGCTAGCTGGGGGTTTGCCCCCATGAGGGAACTCCGTAATGCACTGTCGCCCCGGGTTACGCCAGAAAAGTACGCCGAGAACCATGAGCGTTGAGTCAGCAGATCCAAAACTCACCTACGGAGAGCTTTGGCACGCCGTCCCCCGACACATGG
>CAYFQJ010000001.1:44848-45943 GCA_964345205.1 uncultured Actinomyces sp.
ATTTGGCCCCAGGGGTTTTCCTGGCCATGACGGTTCCGATCCTCATCTGGACTCTGCTCGCACCAGGGGTCGGACTGCTGATTCTCTGGGTGGGGTTCCCACTGGTGATGGGAGCCCTCTACCTGGCGAAAGCCTTCGGTTCCCTCGAAATCAATCGGCTCGCAGGCGCGGGTGCTCGCCCAATTCCCCGACCGACATGGCCCCGGGCCACCGGCAACTTTTGACACCGGTTCAAGTCCGATGCCTTTTCTGCAACCTACTGGCGTTACGCCCTCTTCAGTTTTATCTTCATGATCGTCACACCGTTCACTTGGACAGTATTTCTGACGTGGATCGTCCTCATCCTCGGTTTGCCCACCTACGCTCTAGGTTTGATCTTCGGCTTCAACGGGGACCAACCCGACGATATCCTCATCCGCGTGTTTCCGGACCTTCCCCTGAGTTCGATCACAATTGACGCCGCCATCTACGGCCTGGCCTTCGTCATTGGGCTGGTGGCACTTCCGTGGATTCTGCAGGGACTGGTTTCGCTTCACCGCCCGATGGATGCGCCCCTGTTGGGCCGTTCTCGGTCAGAAAAATCAGGTCAAGAGGTTTCATCACTGCGACAGTCCCGCACCGCAACCAACGCTGAGAGCGAATCGCTGCGCACCCTTGAACGCAATATTCACGACGGCCTCCAACAGCAGCTGCTGCGCATCCAGCTGGACCTAGAAGCCGCTACCCGGCGGAACCAAACTGCCCCCGAAGAAGCCTGGACCCTGATTGAGGACGCCAGGAACCGCTCACCTGAAACCCTTGATGAGCTGCGTCGACTGTCAAAAGGTATCGCCCCTCCTCTACTCCTGGATCGGGGGCTGTCCTCCGCCGTCCTCAGCCTTGCGGAACGAAACCCTATCCCCACAAAAGTGGTGGATCGGATCAGCCAGCCAGACCTGATCAACGATGCGATCGCCAAAAATGCCTGCTTCATAATTAGTGAGCTGTACTCGAACGCGATCAAGCATCCAGGCGCATCCCACATCGAGACCCGACTCGACCTCGCACAAGCAAGCGGATTGGATACAAAGGCCACGCGCGGCCGGATACTTCCGA
>CAYFQJ010000002.1:0-6189 GCA_964345205.1 uncultured Actinomyces sp.
GTAATCGCCTACGTTCGCCGAAAATACGGTGCCGATCGGGTCAGCCAGGTTGTCACGTACGGAAGAATCAAAACCAAACAGGCGCTGAAAGACTCGGCGCGAATTCTGGGCCGAGACTTCCAAACTGGTGAGCGGCTCACGAAGGCTCTACCGCCGTCAGTTATGGGCAAAGACATTTCCGTCAAGGGTATCTTTGACGAAAATGACAGTCGCTACGGGGAGGCCGCTGAGTTCCGCCGCCTCTATGAAGAGAACCCTGACCTGCACGAAGTTGTGGATATGGCCCGCAACCTTGAAGGGATAACCCGGCAGTGGGGCGTCCATGCCTGCGCCGTCATCATGTCATCTGAAACTTTGACGGAAATTATTCCGCTGATGAAACGCCCCCAGGACGGGGCGATCATTACGCAGTTCGACTACCCGAGCTGTGAAGAGCTTGGTCTTCTCAAGATGGACTTCCTCGGCCTGCGAAACTTGACGGTCATCTCTGATGCGTTGGAAAACATCGAGATGAACGACAAAGAAGTTCCGGAGCTGAACGAACGCGACCTGAGCGATAAGGCAACTTATGAACTTCTGGCTCGCGGTGACACACTCGGGATTTTCCAGCTTGACGGCGGCGGTATGCGCGAACTGCTCAAGCTGATGCGTCCAGATAACTTTGAAGATATCTCTGCTGTTGGCGCCCTGTATCGCCCCGGCCCGATGGGTGCCGATTCGCATACGAACTATGCGTTGCGGAAAAATGGGCGCCAAACCATCACCCCGATCCACCCGGAGCTGGAAGAGCCCCTCGATGAAATTCTGGGGACTACCCACGGCCTCATCGTCTACCAAGAACAAGTGATGCAGATCGCCCAAAAGGTTGCGGGCTACTCTCTTGGACAGGCCGATATGTTGCGCCGAGCGATGGGTAAAAAGAAGAAGGAAATTCTCGACCAGGAGTTCGGGCCGTTCCGTCAGGGGATGTTGGATCACGGTTATTCCGACGGGTGTGTCAATGACCTGTGGGCGGTCCTAGTTCCTTTTGCCGACTACGCTTTCAACAAATCGCACTCGGCGGCATACGGGTTGGTGTCCTATTGGACCGCTTTCCTGAAAGCTAATTTCCCCACTGAATACATGGCGGCACTCCTGACTTCGACCCGGGTCGATAAGGACCGCCGAGTGCTGTACTTGGCGGATTGCCGCCGCATGAACATCACGGTCCTGCCACCGGATGTCAACCGTTCCTTCGGTAACTTTTCTCCTGAGGGGAACGACATTCGTTTCGGTCTCTCATCAGTGCAAAACGTGGGCGCCAACGTTGTTGACGCGATCGTGGAAACTCGTGAAACCAAAGGCGAATACGCTTCGTTCAATGATTTCCTCGATAAGGTTCCGCAGGTTGTCTGCAACAAGCGGACCGTGCAGTCCCTGATCAAAGCGGGAGCTTTCGACAGCTTGGGACATACTCGCCGGTCACTATTGGCGATCAGTGACGTTGCGGTTGATTCCGTAATTGGTCTCAAACGCAACGAGGCGCACGGGCAGTTCGACCTCTTCGAAGACATAATGCAGGAGCAGGACTCCGGTTACTCGGTGAAGATCCCTGACCTTGAAGAGTTCGACCGGAAAACTAAGCTCGCCTACGAACGTGAAATGCTAGGGCTGTACGTTTCCGACCATCCGCTGCGGGGCCTCGAAAACGCCCTCAGCAAATACCAGGACCAGGTCGTGGCGAACCTGCGCGAGAACGCCAACCAGGTTGACGGTTCCCGCGTGAAAATTGCCGGACTCATCTCTAATTTGGAAACGAAAGTGACCAGGAAAGGGCTGCCCTGGGCGATCGTCACCCTCGAAGATCTCACCGGTGACATCGAGGTGCTGCTTTTCCCCCGGCAGTACGAAAAGGTCCAGGCGCTGCTGAGCACGGACCAAATGATTCAGGTCGAGGGACGAGCCTCACTGCGGGACGACTCGCTGTCAATCTCCGGGGACGGCATCCGTGTTTTGGATCTGCGTGAAGACAATAATTATCCGCTGGAACTGGTGCTGCGCCCGGCCCAGTGCACGCCGGACCTTCTGGAGAAACTGCGGCGAGTCTTGAGTAACTACCCTGGTTCACAACAGGTGACCGTTACCCTCCAAGAGGGGAACCGGAGCACCGTTATCGAACTGGATAGCAAACTTCGAGTCAGTGTTGGCGGCCCGATCCTGTCAGAACTGAAGGCCCTGATGGGGCCGGATATCGTCAGTTCCTGACGGCCACGCGAGCGCCCAGGAAACCCCCGGGGGTCGCGACCTCGACCAGGTCCCCTTCGACGAGTTGACGCCCACGGCGGGTATCAACAGAGCCGTTAACTAAGACCTCGCCGTCCTGCACCAGGAGGCGTGCGTCGACACCGTCCTCGGCCAGGTTCGCTAGCTTCAAGAACTGCCCCAAACGGATGGGGGGACGGACAATAACTTCAGGATAATTTTTCGCTGACACAGAGACCCTCCAGGGGTGGACGTTGACGCCAAGGGGCGACGTAAAGAACTAGCATAGCGGTGTGAAACTGATAGATCTTCGTGACGTCCCATCAACTGAGGCTGTAAACGTGCAGCTGCCGCGACCTGCACTCGACACGACGAAGGCAGTCGAGATTGTTCGACCGCTGATTCAAAGGGTCCAGACCGAGGGGGCAGAGGCACTGTATCAACTGGCCGAACAGTTTGACCGGGTGCGGCCTGAGACGATTCTGGTTCCGCCCGAACAGTTGCTGGCCGCCTACCGTGACCTTGATCCGCAGGTGCGCGACGCACTGCAGTTGGCTATTGATCACGCTCGAACCGCACATGCCGCGCAGCTGCCGTCACCGCGAACTGTCGAAATTGTTCCCGGGGGAGTCGTCGAACAGCGGTGGGTGCCGCTGCGTCGGGCGGGGCTCTATGTCCCCGGGGGTCTGGCAGTCTACCCGTCCTCAGTGGTCATGAATGTGGTCCCCGCGCAGGTAGCCGGGGTCGAATCGATAGTGGTGGCCAGCCCGCCGCAGGCAGACTTTGGGGGTTTGCCGCACCCGACCATTCTGGCCGCCTGCTACATGCTGGGAATCACCGAAGTAATTGCTGCTGGTGGCGCCCAGGCAATCGGGGCCATGGCATACGGTTTCACCGACGGCGACTATCAGCTGGTCCCGGTGGACAAAGTGTCGGGCCCTGGAAACATTTACGTTGCCGCCGCGAAGCGTTACGTTCAGGAAGTGTGCGGCATTGACGCCGAAGCGGGAACCACGGAAATTGGCATCCTCGCGGACGGAACCGCGTCGCCAAAGTTCGTTGCTGCCGACCTAATCAGCCAGGCTGAACACGACCCGGCGGCCGCGTCCGTACTGGTGACCGACTCGGAAACTTTGGCGCAGGAAGTTATCGAAGCGATCCCGGGCCTCATCGCCGATGCTCTACACCGAGAGAGGATCGAAACGGCCCTTTCGGGGCCCCAGTCGGGAATTATCCTGGTGGACGACCTCGACGTTGGGGAAGCAATCATTGAGGCTTATGCCCCTGAACACCTAGAGATTATTACTGCCGATGCCTCGGTACGGGCAGCGCGGATACGTAATGCGGGTGCCATCTTTGTCGGGCCCTACAGTCCGGTTCCGCTCGGGGATTACCTGGCGGGGTCGAACCACGTTTTGCCCACCGGCGGAACGGCACGATATGCCAGCGGTTTGAACGCGACCCAGTATCTGCGGTCCGTGCAGGTAATTAATTACTCGCAGCAAGCTCTGGCTGAAGTGGCGTCCCCCCTGGTCGCCCTCGCCAATGCCGAGCAATTACCTGCCCACGGTGAAGCCGTGACGATCCGGCAGGGGAACGCCAGCCATGAGGGTGCCTCCCGGGAAGAGCGCCCAGATTCTGCCGTGCGACTGCCTTGGCGTCCGGAACTTAGCGACGTTGAACCCTATGGGGCGCCGCAGTTGGAGGTCCCCGTCCGGCTCAACGTCAATGAGAACCCATACCGTCCGAGCCCGGAAGTGGTTGAATCGGTCGTCGAGGCGGTTCGTGAAGCGATGTCGAACCTGAACCGGTATGCCGACCGGGACGCTACGCAATTGCGCGAAACGATTGCCAAATACCTGCAGCAAGAATCAGGTGTTGACGTTTCCGCGGCGCAAGTGTGGCCGGCGAACGGGTCCAATGAGGTCATGCTGCAGCTGCTCCAGGCTTTTGGTGGTCCGGGACGTTCCGTTCTGACCGCCACACCGACCTACTCGATGTACGAAGAGTACGCGCGAGACACCAATACGACGTGGATTGCGCTACCCCCCGCCCAGGCCGAGGGCGTCGAGGAAGCCCTGCTCACGTCGGCCATTGATGCGACGCAAATCATTGATGGGCTGCGCCGTTACCGCCCGGCCGTGGTCCTAATTCCCAGTCCCAATAATCCGACCGGAACCGCGCTTGCGCTCCAGAGCATCGAAGAGATCTTGGCGGCAGCTGAAACCACCGGACCTGACGGTGCGGCAACGATGGTGATTATCGATGAGGCGTACGGTGAGTTCCGCCCGGCCGGGGAACCATCAGCTTTAGAGCTGCTTCCAACCAGCGCACACCTGGTGGTGACTCGGACCATGTCGAAAGCATTTGCGGCCGCTGGGCTGCGATTGGGGTACCTGGTGGCGTCCCCCCGCGTGGTCCACGAAGTGCAAAAGGTCCGGTTACCCTACCACCTGTCCCTGCTAACTCAGGCCGCGGCCATTGCGACACTGGGGCATGCCGAAACCCAGCTTGAACAGGTCGGTCTCTTGCGCGCCGAGCGCGACGATCTGGCCCAATGGCTCACGGATGAAGGCTATACTGTGGCGCCGTCAGCGGCGAACTTCCTGCTTTTCGGGCCGGTGCCAGACCGGCAGCGGGTGTGGCAGGAACTGGTGGATCGGGGCATCCTCATCCGAATTGTTGGCCCTGAAGGTAGTCTGCGGGTTACTGTTGGATCCCCGGAAGAAAATGCTGCGTTTCGTGCAGCGCTCACAGAAGTAAGCACCGCTTTGGGAGGAAAAGAATGAGCCGGACGGCGTCAGTCAGTCGTGTCACTGCAGAATCGTCCGTTGAGGTAACGGTCAACCTGGATGGCACTGGGAGCACCAATATTAATACGGGTGTGCCGTTTTACGACCACATGTTGACTGCGCTCGGGCGTCATTCACTAATTGACCTGGACGTTCAGGCCACAGGTGACGTCCACATTGATGTGCACCACACCGTCGAGGACGTGGCGATCTGTCTGGGCAAGGCCTTCGATGAGGCCCTGGGGACCAAGCAGGGAATCCGACGCTACGGGGTCGGATTCGCTCCTTTGGACGAGTCTTTGGCACGGGCAGTTGTTGACCTGGCAGGACGGCCCTACGTTGTCTGCGGCGGAGAACCAGCAGGTCAGGAATACCACCTGATCGGCGGACACTTCACCGGTTCAATGACCCAGCATGTCTTTGAAAGTTTCGCCTACAATGCCGGGATTTGTTTACACATGGCGCTGCTTTACGGCCGCGACCCGCACCACATCGTCGAGGCACAGTTCAAAGCTTTGGCTTTAGCGCTGCGTGAAGCAGTTGCACCGGACCCGCGGGTGGTTGGGGTGCCGTCCACCAAGGGGAGCTTGTGAACGACTTTGATGCTGAATTTGAACGCCTGACGGCTGACCTCAGCAGTTCGGGGAACCGCTGCATCGCACTGGTGCTTTCGCCACTGGATAACGCGGTTGCCCTGGAGGGGATGCTCAAACTGTCAGGAGTGAACTCGCAGGTGGTCAAACTAAACCCCTGGGCTGCCGTGTGGATGGAAATGCCCTGGAAATCTTCCGAAGAGGAAGAAATGGCGGCATTCCTAACTGGGCATCGGCAACCCCCAGTTGAAGTGGATCAGGTAGCGCGCGTAGTTTCCCGTCTGAGCCGTTACGGTGCAGTCACTCTGACAAGTTGGCTCAACGACAACACCGGAATTGAGCCGGGCGTCTCAGGAATGATCACCGCAAAACGCTACGTGGCGGGGGAACCGGAGGACGACCTCTCGGCGGGACTCGTGCTGAGCGCAATCGACGTTCGCGCCGAAGATCTCTTACTGGGGCATTCACACCCTGACGATAACGAATCCGGTGGGTGGCGAAAGTTCTTCCGACCCGGGAAGAAGCCGTGAGGAAACGGCGCGTCGCCGTTTTCGACTACGGGG
>CAYFQJ010000002.1:6199-22220 GCA_964345205.1 uncultured Actinomyces sp.
ATTCGGCCTGCCAAGCTCTCGAACACCTGGGGGCAGAGGTCGAACTGACGAGCGACGTGCAAGACTTCGACGGTGTGATCGTCCCCGGTGTTGGGGCCTTCAACTATGTGATGGGCAGGTTCCGTGAACGCGGCGGCCCGGCCATCATCGCTGATCGCCCTGTTTTTGGGATCTGTGTCGGCATGCAAATAATGTTTGAAGCGTCAACTGAAAAGGGCAAACACTCGGGGTTAGGTATTTTCACGGGCGATGTGGAAAAACTCCCTGCAGAGCGGTTGCCGCACATGGGGTGGACCCACGTGGAAACCAGTCAGACCATGAGCATGTTCGACGGCATTGAAAATGAAAGTTTCTATTTCGTCCACACGTATGCCCGATTGGCGGCGCCCCCGGTGCGACGCCTCAGCACCGGTGAAAATGTTGAAACAGCAATAGCTGCCACTCCCACACCGTTTGTGGCGACACTCCAGTCCGGTCCCCTTTGGGGCACTCAGTTTCATCCCGAGAAGTCCGGCCACGCCGGCCTGCACGTGCTAGATAACTGGCTGCAGCAACTTTGAGAGGAAAAATCATGCTGACATTGCTTCCCGCCATCGACGTGGTTGAAGGAAAAGCGGTCCGACTCCAACAGGGCGAGGCCGGTACCGAAACCGTGTACGGTTCACCCCTGCAGGTTGCGGCAGAGTTCGTCGAGGCCGGTGCCCAGTGGATCCACCTGGTCGACCTCGATGCCGCTTTTGGTCGGGGCTCGAACCTGGCGCTGCTGCGCCAAATTATCGCTGAGGTCCCAATCAACGTGGAGCTTTCTGGGGGAATCCGGGACCAGAAGTCTTTGGAACACGCCCTCGAATGTGGAGCTCAGCGTGTGAACCTGGGAACGGCCGCCCTCGAAGACCCGGAATGGACCGAGTCCGCCATTGCCGAGTTCGGGGATCGCGTCGCTGTGGGGCTGGATGCTCGAGGTGAAACTCTGGCAGCGCGCGGGTGGACACGTGAAGGTGGGAACCTTTGGGACGTCCTCAAACGGCTGGATGACGCCGGGTGTGCGCGCTACGTCGTAACCGACGTGAAGCGTGACGGGATGCTTAACGGTCCCAATATCGAGCTGCTTCGTAAAGTGTGTGCCCGCACCGATGCGCCCGTTATTGCCTCAGGAGGGGTCTCAAGTCTGGAAGATATTCGCCAGCTCCGCGAACTGGTTCCTGTTGGCGTCGAGGGCGCAATCGTTGGCAAGGCACTCTATGCGGGGGCCTTCACTCTGACCGAGGCCCTGACGGTGGCTTCGTAGACAATGCCTGATAAATTTGCGCGAATCAGTCGCCGGCTAGCGACACCGGGGGACCGCACCGAACTGGGACAGCTGATGCCGCTTTTGGGTGCGGCCCTGCGAGCTGACGACCTCGAACAGATTGTGGCTGCCCTGGGTGCCGAGAGGATCATTGTGGCGGTTCCTGTTGAAACACACCCCGATGCGGCGCAGGGCGAGCACAGTCCGGTTGATCTGACCGGACAGGTTCCTTTGCCCACAGTTGAATCCCCAGCGGGCCCGGCCATCGAGATTTTTGCCAGTGCCGCCGCTTTGACTCAGGCGGATCCGCAGGCTCGGCCTCACCCCTTGTCGACCGCTAAGGCAGCTCTCACGGCCAGTGCGGCCGGGGCGCCGCGTCTCTGGCTTCACGCCGGAGACGGCTCGACACCTCGAGTGATACCCCGATCGGCCGTCGAAGCGATAGCCGTGGGAGCGCCGTGGCTGCCGCCCTGGAAAGACACGGAACTTCGCGAGGACTTGGAAACGATTGTCGCCCGGGAAACCGATGGACACGGCGTGATCGTAACTATCGACCTGGAACCGGGTGACCACGGCTCACTAATTGTGAATCTAGTTGTTGGCGGTAGTCCGGACCGAAAAGTCCTGACCCGGATTTTGGCAGCACTGGGGCAGTCGGAACGACTGAAGGTTGCCGCCGAGCAGGTTGAGGTGCGACCGCGTCTCCTGCCGACTGTGTGACTAAAAGCATGTCAGCGTCCACCCGAGTCAGTGGTAAACTTATCTCTGACCCGGGTGGACAAATTGTTCACCTGACGCAAGTGGAGTAATCCCACCTTGGTACCCCCTGAACTTTCAGTTCGGAGATAGGGAATCGGGTAAGTCGGCAGCGATAGCTCGCCACTTTCTGGGAACCTTTGTGCGCGTTTGGTGGCACAAAGGTTTTTTTGTGCCTGGATAGAGTGGAAGGAGATCCCCATCAGCGAACCTCGCATTAATGATCGCATACGTGTGCCAGAGGTTAGATTAGTCGGCCCCGGAGGCGAACAGGTAGGGGTTGTCCGGGTTGAGGACGCGCTGCGCCTTGCGGAAGAGGCCGGTTTGGACCTGGTAGAGGTGGCGCCAGAAGCACGCCCTCCAGTGGCCAAGCTGATGGATTTTGGCAAAGCCAAATATGAGGCGGCGCAAAAGGCTCGCGACTCTCGTCGCAACCAGGCCAATACGCAACTGAAGGAAATTCGTTTCCGGTTGAAAATCGACGATCACGATTTTGACTTCAAGAAGGGCCACGTCGAACGGTTCCTTCGTGGCGGAGACAAAGTTAAGGTAACGATTATGTTCCGTGGGCGTGAACAGTCACGTCCTGAAGCGGGCGTACGTTTGCTGCAGCGTTTGGCTGAGGACGTTGCCGAGCTGGGAACAGTTGAGTCCGTACCGCGTCAAGACGGACGCAATATGACTATGGTTTTGGCGCCGACAACACGTAAGGCAGACGCCATGACCGGTCAGCGTGAACGCCGTCGCGCTGAGCGTGAAGCTCGCCGATTGAAGCATGAAGAGCGGGCTAAAAAAGAGCAGCAGCGTCAGCAGCAACTGCAGCAGCAAAACACCGAACAGGAATAGGAAAATGTCGAAGAACAAGACTCATTCGGGCGCCAAAAAGCGTTTCCGTGTTACGGGCTCAGGTAAGCTGACTCGTCAGCAAGCGGGCCTGCGCCACAACTTGGAGCATAAGTCGAGCCGGAAGAAGCGCTCACTGACTCCAGTTATTGATGTTGCACCGGCCGATGTGAAAAACGCCAAGCGTCTGCTCGGCAAGTAGTAGGGGGAACTGAAAAATGGCACGTGTAAAGCGTTCGGTTAACGCCAAGAAAAAGCGTCGCGTAATACTTGAACAGGCCTCCGGCTACCGCGGTCAGCGTTCACGTCTGTACCGTAAAGCTAAAGAGCAGGTCACGCACTCGATGGTCTATTCCTATCGGGACCGTCGACAGAAGAAGCGTGACTTCCGCCGGCTGTGGATTCAGCGAATCAACGCGGCATCTCGCGCAAACGGCATGACCTACAACCGTTTCATGCAGGGCTTGGGTCTGGCCGGTGTCGAACTGGACCGACGGATGCTGGCTGAAGTGGCAGTAAGCGACCCCGCAACTTTCACCAAGCTGGTGGAAACTGCTCGGGCTGCTTTACCTGCAGATGTCAACGCGCCGAAAGCTAGCTGAGACAGCTCTTCGCAGTTCCCTCTAAAAGGGGGATAATCTTTTACATGACAGAGCGCCTTCCCGCAGTGGACAACCCCCGATCGGACCGAGTTCGTACGTTGGTGTCGCTGGGAAGGCGCTCTTCGCGTTCCAAAAAGCAGCTCCTGCGAGTCGAGGGGCCGCAGGCGGTCGCTGAGCTTCTGGCTTGGAAACCCGAGACCGTCAAGGATGTTTACTTCACTGGTGCTGCCCTCCAACAGCATGTGAATCTGTGGACCGCTGCCCAAGAAGTGACTCGCTGGTGTCGGATTATGACGCCGCAGATAGCCAAAGAGGTCGCTGATGAAGCGCAGGGGATCATCGCCACCTGCACGCCGGACGCGGTTTTGAGTGAGGGACTGCCGCGACCGGCCCCCGTCTGGGTGCTGATGCCGGAAACGCGGGACCCGGGTAACGCGGGAACCATTATTCGTAACGCCGATGCTCTGGGAGCTGCCGGTGTGATTGCTACCAAGGGGACCGTCGACCTGGCCAGCCCCAAAGTTATTCGCTCCTCAGCGGGGACGGTTTTCCACCTCCCCATTTACCAGGGAGCAGAGTTCCCAGCCATGATCGACCATCTTCGCGACGGTGGCGCCCGGATCCTCGGAACTTCGGGCACCTTCGATGCCTCGATCCTGTCCGATGTTTCCCTCGATGAACCACACGTTTGGGTTTTCGGCAACGAAGCCCGGGGCCTCTCTAGTTCTGAAGCTGAACTGTGCGATGAACTGGTGCGGATACCCATGAGCGGCAATGCGGAATCAATGAACGTGGGATCTGCCGCCGCGATATTTTTGTACGCCTCACAGCAGGGGAGATTTGAGTGACAACAGTCGGTTTGCTCAGCGAAGAAGAGTTGTTGCGGAAAATCCGTCCCCTTCTCCCGGTCGGCAATCACACCATAGTGGGTTCAGGTGATGACTGCGCCGTGGTGGCGGCCCCCGGTGGCAGCTTCGTTGTCACAACCGACGTCCTCGTTTCGCAGCAGCACTTCCGTGAAGAGTGGTCCACAGGTTTTCAAGTGGGGGCGAGGGCGGCAGCGCAGAACTTGGCCGATATTGCCGCCATGGGCGCCGAACCCACAGCTCTGTTGGTTTCCCTGGTTCTTCCTGAACACCTACCGGTCGAGTGGCTGCTGGACCTTGCCAATGGTTTGGGCGCTGAAGTGGCACCCACCGGCGCCGGTATTGTCGGCGGGGACATCGTTCGGGGTGAACAGCTCAGCGTTGCGGTGACCGCCACCGGATACTGTGTTGGGGCGCCAATTGAACGTTCCGGAGCCAAACCGGGAGACACTGTTGCTGTGGCTGGAACTCTGGGTCTCTCGGCAGCGGGACTGGCCGCCCTGGCCAGTGGGCGCGTCGGTGGGAAACTTCTGGGAGCTGAAGTTCCCAGCCCCTTCACCGAATGTGTCCAAATTTATCGCCAACCGGAACCACCCCTAGCGGCTGGTCCACTGGCAGCCACCCTTGGGGCGACGGCAATGATGGATGTTTCTGACGGCCTGGTGCGTGATGCTGGACGAATCGCTGAGGCTTCTGGCGTAACCATTGAACTGGGATCAGATCTTCTGCGTGCTGACCTCACTGCCTTAGAACCGGCGGGGCGAGCCCTGGGCGTTGACCCGTTGGAGTGGGTGCTGTACGGGGGAGAGGACCACTCTTTGCTTGTTACTTTTCCACCCAGAACCCTCGTAACCGCACCGTTTCGTGCTGTCGGTGTCGTCGGGAAAGTAACTCCCACGGCGCCGCGAGGCCTGGTTCGTCTCGACGGAACTCCCGTCGCCGGCGGTTGGGACCATTTCGGGTAGCAAAAACGGGGGAACGTTAGTTCCCCCGTCAGAGTTTGAAACTGCCTATTCGGACCTGACTAATCAAACAGGACGAACAATGCGGTCGCTCTTAATGCATTTGGTGCAAGCATTAATGCGCTTGTTGGTGCCATTGACAACGGCGCGGACCCGCTGAACGTTCGGGTTGAAGCGACGATTAGTGCGCACGTGTGAGTGCGAAACGCTCTTACCGAACTGAGGGGTCTTACCGCAGACATCGCAGACTGAAGACATGATGTCCTCCTCTAACTGGTTGACGAAGTCGCGGCGGGGCCGCAACGTTAACGCTCGCAAAACTGAGTCCCGCGAGACAACTACGCCAGTTTAGCCGAGTTTTGGGGGTTCCGGCAACGGGCGCGGTGTCGTTTACAGCACAGTTCGAACCGAAGGGCCCCGTTCCCGGCCCGGTGCCAGCAACCAATCCTAACCGGACAAGCCGAACTGCGGTTAGCTAAGATGTGGAGGGTGGACGAAGCGCAGGGAAGGAGTCTCAAACTGTGGTGAGTTACGACCCTCTAGTTGTCCCCGTCAAAATGCGGGTGGGTGCGCCCGCCGCGCGTCGGCTTGAAGCTCTAGGAATTGAAACCATTCAGGACGCTCTGCACTATGCGCCGCGAAGATACTTTCACTGGGGCAAACTGACGGACCTGCGGGGCCTAGTTGAAGGCGAGGACGTGACGGTCCTCGCACAGGTCACCGGGGTGTCACTGGTGCGCAACCGTTCCAGCCGAGGGGTGCGCCTCCTCGTGAGCATTTCCGATGGCACGTCAACGGTCACCTGCACATTCTTCGCGAAGAACGAATACGCCCTCACACACCACCGGAAGATCCTCCGCGTCGGTGAAACCTACCTTTTTGCCGGAAAAGTCAGCTCCTACCAGGACAATATGCAGCTGATTCAGCCCTCCTTCGAAGAGATCGAGGCCGATAGCCCGGAAGATATCTTGCGTCGGTCTGGCCGTCCCATTCCCATCTACCCGGCCTCGGCGAAGACTCCGTCGTGGAAAGTCAGTGCGCTGCTGCGCCAGATCCTCCAAGAGGTTCCCTGGGATCAGGTACCCGAGATCATCCCCGAAGCACTCCGCCGCGATCACGGACTCCTTTCGCAGCGCGAGGCCTATCAGCTGCTGCACGAACCCGTTGACGACGTGGACTGGATAAACGCGCGGCGCACACTGGCCTGGTCTGAAGCTTTCGAATTGCAAATTGCCCTGCAGCGCCCCCGCGTGACCTCAGACGGTAATCGACGAGCACAACCCCTCACAGCACAGCTGGGTGACCCGGACTCGAACCTGGTTGACGCGGTAATCGGGCAACTGCCGTTCTCACTGACAGCCTCGCAAACTGATGCTTGGCAGCAGATCGAAACTGACCTGCAGCAGGACTTGCCGATGCAGCGGCTGCTACAGGCCGACGTGGGGGCGGGGAAAACTGTTGTGGCACTGCTCGGCATGGTTCGCACCGTCGAAAATGACGCTCAGGCCGCGCTTTTGGCTCCGACAGAAGTTTTGGCGCGCCAGCATTTCCAGTCTCTGCACCGTTTGCTCGGTGACCTTCCCGTCCCACTGTATTTGTTGACGGCCAGCACCCCGGCCTCGCAGCGCAGCGATGTTTTGATGCGGCTGTCGGCGGGGGATCCGATGATTGTGGTTGGCACTCACGCCCTCATCCAAAAAGATGTTGAGTTCGGGAACCTTCAGTTCTTGGTTGTGGATGAGCAGCACCGTTTCGGGGTGGCGCAGCGCGAATACCTGCGGGAGGGGCGCAGCACAGTGCCCCACCTTTTGGTAATGACGGCGACTCCGATCCCCAGAACCATCGCGATGACTGTTTTCGGCGATCTGGATGTGACGACCATGACGGAGCTGCCCGAGGGGCGCAGCCCGGTCACGACACACCGGGTGCCCGCGGACCGACCGGCTTGGATGGCTCGGCTGTGGACGCGTGCTCGTGAAGAGGTCGAGGCCGGAAACCGCGTCTATGTTGTCTGCCCGAGAATCGCCGCGGACCCGGATCTGCCCTCGGTTGAGAGCACCGTTGAGCTGCTTGCCGCCGAACCGTCTCTCGATGGAGTTCCGGTGGCCGTCGCCCACGGACAGCTCAGCGCCGAGCAAAATGCCGAGGCACTGACTAGTTTCTCTGAGGGGACAGCACCGATTTTGGTTGCCACTTCCGTTGTCGAGGTCGGAGTTGACGTCCCCGAGGCGACAATGATGGTCATCCTGGGGGCCCAGCAGTTCGGGACTTCGCAGCTGCACCAGCTACGAGGCCGGGTCGGAAGGTCGGAGCGCAAGAGTGTCGCCATGCTTGTCCACCCGGAAGATCTACCCGCGGTGGCTGAAGAGCGGCTCGCGACAGTCGCCGCAACCAATGATGGCTTTGCCCTGGCTGAGGCCGATCTGCAGCTGCGATCAGAAGGTGACGTTTTGGGGCAGACACAGTCGGGGCGTCGCTCATCGCTGCAGTTCCTCTCGGTCCGCCGCGATGCAGCCATTATCGCCGACGCGCGCCGTGAGGCGGCCCGGCTGTTGGCCGAAGATCCGCAGTTAGAGAACAACCGGGCATTGGCGACGCGGATCAGTGAACGAACTGGTGAAGAAATCGTCTGGCTGGAACGAAACTAGCCCCGGGCCGATTCGGGACGGTTCAAACTGAAAGTTCCGCGTACTATGTGGTTGTGACTAAAATTGTGGCGGGAACTGCGCGAGGACGGAAGATCAAGGTGCCTCCCGAGGGGACACGGCCGACTTCCGCGAAAGTTCGGGAAGCGATATTTTCGAAACTTGACCATTGGGGCGCGGTTCGCGGAGCCAAAGTCCTTGACCTTTTTGCTGGATCAGGAGCCCTCGGCATCGAGGCCGTTTCCCGTGGTGCCTCCAGTGCCGACTTTGTTGACCGTTCCCGCGTGGCAACACAAATCGTGAGGCAGAACCTGACGCACCTCAAAATGAACTCGAAGGGGACCGTAACCACTCGTGGGGCACTTTCCTTCTTGATGCACCATTCGGGGCCCTGGGACTTGGTTTTCATCGACCCTCCTTACAGTTGGCCGGATGCCGATCTGACCGAGGTGTTAGAGACGTTGGCCGGGAAACTGAGCCCCGACGCTCTGGTTGTCATTGAAAGAGACGCCCGTTCGTCGCCTCTGGTGGTTCCGGAGCCTCTGGAGGTCGAGGAGCGTAAAGATTGGGGTGAGACCGCGGCGTGGTTCGTGGGGTTGCCCGCTCAATCGGCGTAGAATAGGTTCATGACTGTTGCGATTCTGCCAGGTACTTTCGATCCGGTTACGGTGGGGCACCTCGACCTGATCGAGCGAGCCGCCAAATGCTGCCAGTCCCTGATAGTTGCAGTCGGTAACAATCGGCAAAAAAATGCCCTGTTCACAGCGCAGGAACGCGCCAGCATGTTAGAAAAAAGTGTCGTTGCCTCCAATGTCAAAGTGGTCATTTTTGACGGTTTGCTGGTTGATGCGGCCCAGCGAGTTGGCGCCACCTTTATTATTAAAGGGGTTCGGGACGCGACCGACCTGGCGTATGAACAGACCCAGGCGGCCTACAACCGGGAACTGGCGGGAATGGAAACTTTGCTGATTCCAAGCTCCGCTCAGTACGGCCATGTTTCGTCCACTATGGTGCGCGAACTGGTGGCCTGGGGTGTTTCCGCACACCAGTACGTACCGCCAGCCGTGTGGGAAGAGTGGACAAAAAGAGAGCTGCCTGAACGCCAAGTTAGTGTTGGCGAAATTGGGTTAGACGCAAAATCAGAAAGGTGAACGAAAATGCCGGAACGATATGAAGAGCACGTTGAAGTTACCGAGGCCGAGGTTACCGTTGAGGACGTCAACTACGGTCCTTCAATTGTGATTGCTGCGCTCAACCAGATTGAACACCAGGTGCAAGAGGCGCGAGCAGTACCACTTTCACCCAATGTCATTGTCAATCGGGCTGGGTTGTTGGACCTTGTCGGTCAGGCCCGCGAGTCCCTACCTGAGGACCTGGTCGCCGCCGATGCTGTGGTTGCTGATGCCGACGCCGTCCTCGAACGGGCCGATACAGCGGCTGAAATAACGACCGCCGAAGCCAACGCTAAAGCCCGCGCCATGCTCGCTGAAAGTCGCGATAAGGCCGACACGATTCTGCGGGAAGCAGCTGAAGAGTCCGATCGCCGAGTGGCGCGCGCCCAAGAGGAAGCGGCGCAGACTCGCGCACGCACCGAAGCTGAAATGAAAACTCTGCTCGATAATGCTGCCGCCCACGCCGCTGAGCTGGTTGCCAAAGAAACGGTGCTGCGGACCGCTCAGGCCCAGGCCGCCGAGCTGCTCCATCAGGCACGCACTGAAACTGAAGAACTGCGTTTGGGTGCCAATGACTATGCGGCGACTACACTCTCGCAGGTGGCGCAGGTTCTGGGGGATCTGCAAAGACGAACCGAGGCGGGAAGGCGTACCATTGCCGAACGAAGCGGATTTGATCCCTCAGAAGTGAATGTGCAGTCATAGGCTGCTGACGAAAGGAAACTGTGACCGCGAAACAGCTGCGAGTTGAACTGGCGGACCTGGCCCACGAACCGGGTGCTCGAATTGAAGTTCGACGCGACTGGACGGTGCCTGAAGGTTGGGCCACAGAAGTGCTCACCCTGCCTGCCGGGACTGTCATCCCCCTCAATGTTGAAGTGACCGCGATCGACGACGGTGTTTACGTTCAGCTCAATGCTGAAGGCGCACTGGTCGGTGAGTGCGTGCGTTGTTTAGATCCGATCACGGTGCCCTGGACGATTTCTGCAAGCGAAGTCTTCTATGAGCCGGGCCGTGTCTCGAAAGCCCCCGAAGTTGACGCGGATATCGAATCCGAAGGTGACGAACTGGACGAGGCCCTTCAAATCGATCGGGAGAGCATCGACCTGGAACAGGTTCTGCGCGACGAAATTTTGGCGCACGCACCTCTTCGTCCCACCTGTGACGAAAACTGCCTGGGGCTTTGTGAGCACTGCGGCGTCCGGCTCGATGAGGTCGACGAAGATCATGCACATGAATTCCTCGACCCGCGTTTTGCGGCCCTAGCGGGACTCTTCGACAAGTCGAACGGAAGCGATGCGGCCGATGACGACTCGAAAGGCACCCCGCGGTGACAGCGGAACTGCTGGAAAAATGGGGCGCGGACATCGACCCGGAACTGCTGGTGCTCGCCCTCACCCACAGGTCTTTCGCGAATGAACAGGGCGGTATTCCCGATAATGAGAGGTTAGAGTTCCTCGGGGATTCCGTGCTGTCGATAATTGTGACGGACTGGTTGTTCAAGAACTTCCCGGGCCGCCCCGAAAGTGCGCTCTCACAGATGCGGATCGCCACAGTTTCCCAAACTCCGCTGGCGGATGCGGCTCGGCGTTTGAATTTGGGACAGTACGTTCTGCTCGGAGTCGGTGAGAACAAAACCGGCGGAAGAAGTAAAGACTCGATCCTTTCCGATACTTTTGAGGCGCTTATTGGTGCGACGTACTTGACGGGTGGGCTCGAGAGTACGCGGCTCGCCGTGCTTGGCGCCCTCGCCCCGGTCCTCGATCAGGTTGAGGAACGATCACAAACGACGGACTGGAAAACCAGGTTGCAGATGTTCTTGGGTCCCGCTGGCAACACCCTGGTGTATCAACACCGCGCCGAAGGGCCGGAAAACGACCGGGTTTTTCATGCCGAACTTATTCTGGACGGCGAGGTCGTCGGCGCGGGGACAGCGACCTCTAAGAAGCAGGCGGAGTTGATTGCGGCCCGCGCCGCCCTCATCGAAATGGCCGGTCCGGAAGTGGATCCGCTTGCCTGAATTACCTGAGGTCGAAACAATACGACAGGGCTTGATCAACCATTCGGCGCGGCAAAGAATCTCCCGAGTCGTCACCGATAACAGCAGGATGTTTCGCAACAACGCTGACGGGCCTCGCACTGTTGAAAAGGCCATGCGCGGACGGACCATCACGGGTTTTGGGCGTCGGGGCAAATACCTGTGGATGACTACCGAGGAACCCGAGGACAGTTTAGTTATCCACCTGGGGATGTCCGGTCAGGTGCGGTACTTCAGCGGCCGCGCCAACGATGATCCCGAGGCGCGGCGAAAACACGAGCACCTTCGTTTGGATTTCCTTGGGGGCGGGGGACTCAGCTTCGTGGATCCGCGAACTTTCGGACACCTGACGGTTTCACCGCTCGCTCTGGGCGCCGACACCCCAGTAGCGTTACAGCACGTCGCCCCGGACCCTTTTGAAACAATTTTCGACCTTGAAGGAGTGGCTGCCCGAGGACAAAGTAGTCGGCGACTGGTCAAGAATGCGCTCCTCGATCAGACACTGCTGTCCGGAAGTGGCAATATTTATGCCGATGAGGGACTGCATCGGGCCGGTATTTGGGGTGCAACGCGAGGGAACCAACTGGACCGTAGTCAGTGGCGAACAGTGGTCGAAGCCTGCACTGACGCGATGGCCGAGGCCCTGAAAGTGGGCGGAACCTCCTTCGATTCGCTCTATGTCGATGTCGAGGGGAATCCTGGGTACTTCAGTCGCGCTCTGCGAGTTTACGGACGGGACGGGAAACCATGCCCGACCTGCGGAAGCCTCATAGTTCGGGAGGTTCTGAGTGGAAGAAGCCACTTCTACTGTCCGCGGTGTCAGACGCCCCTGGCCGAAAGTCCCATATCTAAAGGTTTTCACGTATCATGAGGACGTGGAACAGAATGATGATGCTCAAGCTCAGGATGTAACTCGTGTCATGATCGTTGACGATCATGAAATCGTGCGGCGAGGTATCGCCGAGATTGTCGACCGTGAACCCAGTTTCGAAGTAATTGCTGAGGCCGGGACCGTCGAGGATGCGATCCGGCGAGCACGACTAGTTAAGCCCGATGTAATTCTCGTTGATCTCCAGTTACCCGGGGGAACAGGCCTGGATATTGTTCGCAGCCTTGCCGACTCGGACCCTGAGATTCGCGCGGTGATCCTCACTTCTTTTGACGATGATGAGGCTTTGGCCGAGTCCGTCAAGGCCGGCGCACGGGCATTCGTTTTGAAGACAGTACGTAGCGGAGAAATTAACGACGTCATCCGCGCGGTCGCGCAGGGGCGGGTACTACTTGATGAGAGGACCGTTAGTCGGCGTCGTGGGGACGCCGCGAACCCCGCCGCGAACCTGACTCCAACTGAGAAGAAAGTGGTTGACCTCATCGGTGATGGCATGTCGAACCGCGAAATCGGAGACAGTTTGGGGATCGCCGAAAAGACGGTGAAGAACCACATCACTTCGCTGCTGTCGAAAATGGGTCTGCAACGTCGCACACAGGTGGCGGCGTGGATCGCTTCGCAGCGAGCTGTCGCCTGGAAACAGGGTTAGAGCTAGCTGAGCGGAGCTCGCCACACCAGCGAAGTCCCTCGTCCCCGCGGACCTGCCCCGACGGCGAAACTGCCACCGTGGGCGCCCGCGCGGGCCGACATATTGGCCAGACCCGAACTGCGTGCCTGCGTCGGGTCAACACCGGTCCCGTCATCAACAACGGAGATCACCAGTTCGCCGGTGCTTCTATGGCCACTGACAGAGACGGTGACGGTGGTGCTGCGCGCGTTGGCGTGGCGGGAAATATTACTGAGAGCTTCGCGCACGGTGGCGATCGCATCGTCGGCAACACTGGGAGGAACGCGATCCGAAAGTTCCTCCAACCGGGATTGGGTGTTCTCGCGGTTTGGAGCCACGGGGGAGTCATCCAATTCGATAACAAGAGACGGGGCGAAGCCTAGTACATGCCGGGCCTGAGATGTCTCGGTCTGGAGTCGGTCCGTGAAAATCTCCTCAAGCGGAACCTCTTTCAGCCCGTGGACAACCACACGAATCTGGTTGACGGCCTCCTCGATTTGGCTTAGTGACTCGCCGATATCTTGAGCTATTCGCCGCCGTGACAATTCGCCTGTTTCAGCACCAATTCGGATCGTGTCCAGACGCATCCCCACAGCGAAAAGCTGCTGCACCGCCAAATCGTGGAGGTCCCGGCGGATGCGGTCGCGTTCCTCCCAGAGCAACGCCCGCGCTTCGGCTTCCCGGACAGTGGCGACCTCTAAAGCCACGATCACCTGTGTCACGAAAGTGATCGCGGCTTCTAAATCGTCGCGAGTGAAAGGTAACCGGCTGCTGTCGGAAAGGAGCACAAGAGCGCCTCGAAGTTCACCCGGGGGAGGGGCGATAGCGTCAGTCGCGTCCTCGTCCGCGGCGGTTAACGTCGGCGCTGCTGGTTCCCCAACTGTGATGACTATGGCGGATTGCACCCCCGGGAGGCTCCGCAAAACTAGCGGCACATCGGTAAATAGCGCGCCTCGCAGTTCGTTGCGACCGGCGGAGGTTAGGGTTGCCAGCGGAAGGTCCTCGGGGAAAGACATGCCGACAGTGTCTGGCACAGCTGTTGGCACACAGAACTCGCAGGTCAGCAGGTCGCCCACCGACGGCAAAAACAGCATGGTGGCGGCAGCAAGGGAAGCTTCGGCGGCGGCATCAACGATCGTTTCCAGGGCCGTTTCAACGTCCTCTTCGTTGAGGACGGCCTGCGAGATATTTCGCAGGGCTTTCACCCAACGCCGGTTTGTTGCCAGTTGGCTTCGCAGCTCGTGTTGCTGCGCGGCCGCGGTATCCAGGAGCGGATCGATATTGGGGCTCACACCTGCTCCCGTTCCAGGGCCCAGCGGTACGATGCGGAGCGGGAAATAAGTTCCCCGTGGGTTCCTTCTTCGGCGACGCCGACCGTGCCGTCAGGCAGTTTGTCCAGCAGAATCACGCGGTCAGCAGCTTCCAGTTCACTCAGGCGGTGCGTGACAACTATGACACCCCGATCGCCCAGAAGAAGTTCCGCAATTACCTGTTCGGCTGTTGCGGCGTCAAGGTGCTCTCCCGGTTCGTCAAGTAGGAGCAGGGGAGCCGGATCAGCCAGCGCCCGCGCCAGGAGGAGGCGTCGACGTTCCCCGCCGCTTACAGTTGTGCCACCAGCCCCCAGTTCGGTGTCCAAACCGTTGGGGAGGGCCTCCAACCAAGTTGACAGTCCCATCCGGTCCAGCAGGGCGGCGCCCTCCTCCCGCTCCAAATGGGGGTTGGCGACTCTGAGGTTTTCGAATACCGTGGTGGCGAAAATGTGGGCATCTTCGGTCGTGAGGCTCACCAACTTGGTGCTTTCATCACGGTCCGCATCCCACATTGGGGAGCCATTGAGGGTGACCGACCCAGATCGTGGCGGCAGCATCCCGGCGAGTGTGTAGAGCAGCGTGGTTTTCCCGACCCCTGAGTGGCCGATGATGGCTGTGCGGGTTCCGGGACGCAATTTCAAGTTCAAGTTATGAGCCACTACGGGGCCGCCAGGCCAGCCAATTGTCAATCCACTGGCCTCCAAAGTTGGTTCTTCGGCGGCTGGAACAGGATGGGTAGGGGCCGGCGCGCTGGGGACGCCCAGTAGGTTATCGATTCGAACCGCGGCCTGCGCAGAACGGACCAATTGCGCGGCAGCTGGTGCCAGTTCGACCGTGCCTTCAAATGCGGCAAGTGGTGTCAGAACAAGAACCGCGAAAGCTACGGCCGCCACGGCGAGGCTGCTGACCTGCGGGGTGGCAACCAGCAGCACTCCGACAACGGCAATACCACTGGCCACGCGGTCAAGAGACGCGGCCAGGGAAGCGGGACGAGCCGCCAGATCACGGGCGCGGTTTAGGCGCGTGGAAACCTGCTCTACCATTGTCATCTGCGATGCGTAACGCCCATCGACCAGCAGTTCGTCAGCACTGTCAATGACAGTCATTGTTTCGATGCTGAGCTCACGCTTGGATTCTTGCTCGGCGATTTCGCCCAGCCTGGTTGCACGCATGATCAGCAGAGGTACCACCACGCCGGACAGCAGGAGGCAGCCGAGCAGGACCAGGGCCGCGGGGACGGAGAGGAAAGCAAAACCAACTACTGTCCCAATCGCGACTATTAGGGCCACCAGCGACGGAAGGATCGATTTTATGACCAGATCGCCGACCGTATCAACATCAGCTCCGGCCCGACTAAGCAGATCACCTCGTTGCAGTTGGGCGACCCTTTCGATTGAGCCGTCGCTCAGGGTGTCGTAAATGCCCACACGCAGCGAGTCCATCCCGTCCAACGCCACTTTGTGGCTGGCAAGCCGTTGAAGGTAGCGGAAGAGGGCGCGCATGATGCCGAACATGCGAACGGAGGTGGCCGCCACGGTAAGCGACAAGACGGGCGGCATTTGGGAGGCGCGGGCAATGAGCCAAGCGGACGTGGCCGCTAACCCAACGGCGGCGCCCATCCCGCAAACCCCCAGGAGGAGTGAGAGCAGGAACCCTCCCTTTTTGAGGTGCAGCAGTTTGAAAACACGTCGCAGAGCGCGGCGCTCTTCCTTAGTCAGTAGCCAGTTCATCGTTGGAGATCCTCCATAATTCCGACCTCGGCTGGGTCCAAGAATCCGGGGATTGCCACATCCAGCTCTGGCGCCTTTTGGGAATCCTGAAGTTCGGGGTAGGCGAGAATTTCCTCAGGTGTCGCCTTCTGCGGGGTCACCGCGATCCGGTGGTCGGCAATGTCGAGGACAGCCTGTCGGTGAGCAATGACGATGACAGTGCTCCCCGACGTGCGCATATTATGCAGCGCCTGCACAATCTGGTCTTAGCTGA
>CAYFQJ010000002.1:22230-26661 GCA_964345205.1 uncultured Actinomyces sp.
GTCGGCTCATCAAGAATGAGTACGTTGGGATTCTCGATGAGGGCGCGAGTCAGGGCGAGCCTTTGCCGCTGCCCGACCGACAGCCCAACGCCTCCATGCCCGACGACCGTGTCCCAGCCTTGGGGGAGGCTTTCGACAACCGCAGTGAACCCGGTGAGGTCGGCGGCGCGACTCAGTTCGGCACTTTCTTGGTGGCTGCCGCCGGGGTCCACGTTACTTCTGACCGTTCCCGGAACGATCGTGGGGGACTGGGGGACCCAGGTGACCTGCGACCACCAGTCTTCTCGGTCGATCTCGCCAATGGGCGTGTCCCCGATTTTTACGGTGCCCCGTGTTGGAGTTTCCAGCCCCAAAAGCACCATGACAGCCGTCGTTTTCCCGCTTCCTGACGGTCCGGTCAGGGCGGTGATCGTGGCCGGTTTGATTGTTGCCGTCAAACTGTGCGGTGCCCAACTGCCGCGAGCAGCAACGGAAAGATTCTCGAACTGAATTGGCACGGTCTTGGCGTCGGGCGCGGCCCTGTGGCCAGCCTCGGGGAGTGGTTCATCGAGAATCTCAAAGGATGCTTCGGCTGCAGCCACGCCGTTGGCGGCATTGTGGAACTGCGCTCCGACTTGGCGCAGCGGCTCAAATACTTCCGGGGCCAGCATGATGATGGCCAGGCCGGTGAACAGGGACAGGTGTCCGGAAACCATGCGGAAACCAACCTCGACCGCGACCAGGGCCACGGAAAGGGTGCTGATGAACTCGAGAACACCACCTGAGAGGAAAGCGATCCGAAGCGTCTGCATGGTCGCCCGAGTGTTTTTTTGCGACAGCTCCACCAGGTGTTTTCGAGGTCCGCGTTCACGGCCGAGCGCTCGCAAAGTGGGCAGCCCAGTCAGCAGATCCAGCAGCTGACTGCTGAGCCTCTCCATGATGTTCAACTTTTGTCGACTGGAACTGACCGTCAATTTCCCGATGAGGATCATGAAGATGGGAATGAGAGGAACGGTGATGAGGGCGACCAGCGCCGACCAGAAATCGAGGATCAGGATGCTCACCAGGGCAATGGGCGTAACCGTAACGACCATCAGCAGTTGCGGCAGGTAACGCACGAAGTAGGGGTCAAGATCGTCGAGGCCGCGGGTGACCAGGGTGACGGTATCGGCACCGTGAACGCCCCTCCAACGGGGTCCCAGTTGGACTGCCTTATTGATAACCGACTGTCGCAGTTCAGCAACTGTTTGGTCGGAGGCACGGTGGGCTCGTGATTCACGCCAGTACATGATGAAACCCCGGAGGGCGACAACGACGGCTAAACCACCAACGAGGGGCAAGATCTCACGGAGGGGAGCGCCCTCACTGATGACTTGGCTAGCCGCACCTGAGATGAGGAAAACTTGGACCAGTACCAGCACCGAAATCAGGACGCCGAGAGCAGCGATGAAAATTATGTAGTTGCGCGCGGGTCGAGCATATTTCAACAGACGCGGATCTAGGGGTTTCACGGGACTATTGTCACATACTCTCAGTAGCTAGAGTCGAGTTGGTCTCGGACGGCTCGCTTTGTAAGTGTGGACACGAACCGGGAGACATTTTCATTGGAGATGAAAAAGGGGGTGGGACCAAGATCAGTTGGTCCCACCCCCCTTAGAGCTAGCAGCTATCCTTCTTTGCCGGAGAGGAAGTTAGCTCCCCACCGGATTTGTTTGGGTAGCAGTCCGGAGTCGCCATCGACGGACGTCGTCTTGATTCGTCCGCGCAGCACCCAGTACGACCAGGCGGTGTAGCCGAGCACGATTGGAACCAGGACCAGCGCCACAATTGACATGACCTGGAGCGTCGGAACCGTTGATGACGCGTTAGCGATCGTCAGCGAATACGCCGCGTTGATACTCGACTTCATGACATCTGGTGCCATAGCGGCGAAGATCCACGCGACCGTGCCGGCAATACCGACGGCAGATAGGGCAAAGGACCATCCCTGCTTGCGAGTTGCTGGCTGGCACAGTGCCGCGGAGCCGATGAAAGCCAGTGCCGCGACGACAAGGGGAATCCACGCCCAGACGTTATTGGCGTAGGCAAACTGTCCCCAAATCACCCAGGCAGCACCGAGAACCGTAGCCAGTGGCATCGCCCATGAAGCGATCTTATTAGCACGATCTTCAAGGTGAGTGTCTGTGCGTAGCGCCAAGTACTGCGCGCCGTGAGCGAAACAGATTGCTGTCAGGGCGAGGCCGCCAAGGATCGTGTACGGGGTGAAGAGGCTCCAGAAACCACCGGTCAGGTTGAATACCGTGGTGCCTGAAGTCATCGAAGTTGCGACCTGGTCGGCAGGAATCACTTGCAGCGTCAAACGGTTCAGCGCTTCAATCTTCATTCCCTGAACGAGGTTAGCGAAGGCAACACCAAAGATCAGCGGGACGAGGAACGCCGCGACCGTATGGAACCAGTCCCACCGGCTTCTCCATGTGTCCGTATCGATCTTGGAGCGCCACTCGATCGCTGCGACCCGGAAAATCAGGAGAACGAGAATTAGGAACAGCGCCAGGTAAAAGCCCGAAAACATGGAGGCGTACCAGGCGGGGAAGGCCGCAAAAGTAGCTCCACCAGCGGTGAGCAGCCAAACTTCGTTCCCGTCCCAGTGCGGGCCGATGGTGCGCATGATTGCGGTGCGCTCTTGGTTGTCTTTACCAATGATCCGCAGCAGCATGCCAACACCGAAGTCGAAACCTTCGAGGACGAAGTACATGGTCCAGAGGACGGCAATGAGGACAAACCACAGAATGCTTAATGCTTCCATTGTCAGCTACTCCTTAGTATCCAAAGCTGAGCGAGTCAGACTTTTCTTTGTCAGCATTGGCTGGTTCCGGCTGGTACATGCCTTCCTGGACGTACCGACGCATGAGGAGGAACCAGATGACACCGAGGCCGAAGTACAGCACGGTGAAAAGGATCATCGTGAAAAGCACCTGCGCGGCGGGGACCGTCGGGGAGATTCCCAGCGACGTCTGCATCATAAGTGACCCCACCGGGTCCTGGTTGGCAATTGCCGCCAGATTCGGGACAACGACCCACGGCTGTCGCCCGACCTCAGTGAAGATCCAACCGAAGCTTGCTGCGATGAAGGGCAGCGGAATCGACCAAACTGCCACGCGTCCCAACCACTTGGAGCTCGGAACGCGATCGCCTCGGATGGCCCAGAGCGACCAGAGCGCCATCACCGCCACCAGGGTGCCCAGTCCGATCATCAATCGGAACGACCAGAACGTGAGCTGCTGCGGAGGAATGAAATCAAACTCGGCGGCATCACCGTACTGTTCGACGAACGCGGGGTTCGAGTTCATCAACTCGACCATGCGGTTCTGGATATCAGCGGTACCTTCAGCTGCGGCAGCGAAGTCATTGGTTGCCAGGAATGAAGCTAAGCCCGGAATCGTGATGAAGCGGGTTGGTTCAGGGCTGTCGCCCTCGACCGGGCAGGAACCAAACATGGCAACTGTGAAGGCCGCACCGTCAGTATCAACACAGATACCCTCGGCCGCAGCCATCTTTGCCGGCTGTATTCGTGCCAGCTCTTGGCCTTGGAGGTGTCCGGTCAGGCCGGTTCCAATTCCGCCAATGAGGATGGCCCAAAGGCCAAAGATCGTGATGGGACGCCAAACTGTACGCGCCTCTTTCATGCCGGCCTCGCCACCATCACGGGAGGATCTGGTCATCCACCAGACCGCGATTCCCGCAATGAAGGTTCCCGCAATCAACCAGGAGCTCACCACGACGTGGGTGAAAGTCAACCACAGGACCGGGTTCCCAACAAGTTCGAAGAAACCACTCACCCCGTCAAGTTCAGCTCGACCCGTGACCGGGTTGTAGACGGCGCCTACTGGGTGCTGCATCCAGCTGTTGGCGGCAAGAATCCAAAGGGCCGAGAGGTTCACACCAATTGTCAGCATCCAGATGGTTGCAAGGTGAAGACCCTTGGAAATCCGTCCCCAACCGAAGATCCAGATTCCCAGGAAAGTCGATTCGAGGAAGAACGCCAGTAGTGCCTCAATGGCCAGGGGAGCGCCGAAGATGTCCCCGACAAACCGAGAGTATTCTGACCAGTTCATGCCGAACTGGAATTCTTGGACGATGCCGGTAGCAACGCCCAACGCAAAGTTAATGAGGAGCAACTTTCCGAATAGTCGGGTGGCCTTAAGCCACGTTTCGTTGCCCGTCTTGTACCAAATAGTCTGCATGATCGCGACGCACAGGGATAGCCCGATTGTCAGCGGTACCAAAATGAAGTGGTACACAGTGGTAATGGCGAACTGCCACCGTCCTAGGAGGACGGGATCCAAGACTGTGGACATGAAATCCATAGTTCCGCCTTTCGGAGAATCAAGGGAAGGGATGGTTGGCCCGTTGCGCACGAAATTGTGTGAAACCCGACCCATGCACCCAAGA
>CAYFQJ010000002.1:26690-32925 GCA_964345205.1 uncultured Actinomyces sp.
CGTGGTGGTTTTCGCCCCGTGAACTGCGTGGTCCCAGGCGTTCGCATTTGCGAAGTGCCAGACAGGTTTACATCCCTAGCGGATGAAGACAACGATGACAGCAGTGCCGGGACTTTGGGGTGAGAGCCCCGGTACCTATTGGAGAATTTTGAATATTTCCGATGAGGGGGGCTCACGCCCAGTTGCCTCGGCGGCGCCACTATTGTTTCAAGCTCCGCAGTTTGTGGCTCCGGCCCCCACACCAGTGAAGAACGAAGAAGCGCCGCGTAAGCGCCAGCCAGCTAAAAAGGCCCCGGCAAAAGCGGGGTCTTCTGAACCGGATGGTGATGAAAAAGCTACTGCTAAAGAGCAGAAATCCACTCGGAACGAAGCTTCCGGATTACCGACTCGTAAGCGCACACGCAACCAGTCTTCATCCTCGGACAAGGATAAAGGCGCTAACGAACAGCCTCGGGACGCCGAAGACCAGAAGCCCGGTAAGCAGAAATCGACCTCGCAGGACGACTCCGACAACGCGCAGCACAGTGGCGAAAAGTCTGACTTAGGAGCGAAAGACAAGTCTTCAGCTTCTCAGCAGGACAGCGAAACGTCCGAGGGCGAAGGATCGAGCCGACGTCGCCGACGCCGCACACGTCCGTCCTCTGCGAATCGAAGTTCAGAAAGCGCCGACCCGCAAGACCAGGTGAAGGCCCTACGAGGGTCCACAAGGTTGGAAGCGAAGCGTCTGCGGCGACGCGAAGGTCGCCGTGAAGGACGTCGCCGCCAGTCGATCACCGAAGCAGAATTTTTAGCACGTCGCGAGTCCGTCGACCGTCAGATGGTTGTGCGCCACGAAAACGGCCTCGACCAGATCGCCGTCCTGGAAGACAACCTCCTGGTTGAACACTACGTGGCGCGGCGGACTCAACAGTCCATTGTCGGCAATATCTATCTGGGGCGCGTGCAAAACGTACTCCCTTCGATGGAGGCCGCGTTCATTGATATCGGCCGTGGTCGCAACGGCGTCCTCTATGCAGGGGAAGTCAACTGGGACTCTCTAGGCATGGAAGGTAAACCTCAGCGCATCGAGCAGGCCCTCAAATCAGGCGACACCGTTTTGGTTCAGGTAACGAAGGACCCGATCGGCCACAAGGGAGCCCGCCTCACCAGTCAGATCACCCTTGCGGGGCGCTACTTGGTGCTAGTTCCCGGTTCGACCATGCTGGGGATTTCACGGAAGCTTCCCGACAACGAACGGCAACGCCTCAAGAAGATTCTTAAGGAAGCCGTTCCCGCCGATACTGGTGTCATCGTTCGCACCGCTGCCGAGGGTGCCACGGAAGAGCAGTTGCGTGGCGATATTGACCGGCTCCAGAAGCAGCTCAAAGAGATTGAACGCAAGCACGCGGGGACGCGGAAAGCTCCCCAACTTCTTCGGGGTGAACCGGAACTGGCTGTGCGCGTGGTGCGGGATATTTTCAACGAAGACTTCAATGAGCTGGTGATTCAGGGGAACGAAGCCTGGACGACAATCTCTGAGTACGTCGAAGAGCTGTCTCCAGAGCTCACGCCGCGACTTGAGAAGTGGACCTCCAAAGAGGACGTTTTCCACGCCAAACGTATCGATCAGCAGCTGGCAAAAGGTATGGATCGGAAGGTGTGGCTCCCCAGCGGTGGCACACTCGTTATCGACCGTACCGAAGCGCTGACGGTGGTGGACGTCAACACCGGTAAGTTCATCGGTTCCGGTGGAACGCTAGAAGAGACGATCACCCGAAACAACTTAGAAGCGGCCGAAGAATTGGTTCGGCAACTGCGGTTGCGCGACATCGGTGGCATCATCATCATCGACTTCGTCGACATGGTCTTGGAGTCAAACCGGGAACTGGTCTTGCGCCGACTCATCGAATGCCTGGGCCGCGACCGCACACGTCATCAGGTTACTGAAATCACCTCGCTCGGTTTAGTGCAGATGACCCGTAAACGCGTTGGCGAAGGACTCGTGGAGGCCTTCTCAACTACCTGTGAGCAGTGTGAAGGTCGCGGATTCATCGTTCATGACCGTCCTGTCGAGATCGAGATTGAAACTCCTCGGGGCCAGCGTCAACGAGGGCGACAGAAGGACGAGTCAAAATCCGGAGGCTCAAAAGCTAAAGGGGCCTCACAAGGGTCAGGCGAATCCGGGCAGGCAACGGACGATCCGGTGAGCCACGTGGGTGAAGAGAAGGTCAAGACTGCTCTTAACGCCATTGCCGCCGCAACTGTGACTGAAGCAGACGTGACGAAGACCGCGACTCCCAAGGGCACCGCAAATAAGAAACCTGCGGCCAAGTCCAAGGGCAAAGCGGCGAGCTCGTCGGAGCAAGACAACAAGCCCAAAGCTGCTGAACGTATGTCCGGTGACGAGGGCGAGAAGGCCGGCGCGAAAGAGTCCGGGACTGCCGCTCCTCGTCGTCGCCGCGTAATCAGCGCGAAAGCTAGTGCCCCGGCCCCGGCGAAACCGTTAGAGAAGCAACCCACAACGCGAGCGGCCAGCGCGGTTCGTGACGTGGCTGATATTGCTCTGCCCGATGTTTCCGAGGTCGAAGCAAAGCGAGTTCCTCGTCGCCGCCGGATCACCAGCAGCGACAAGGTGACACCACGCCGGAGTCGCTCCGATCGAGGGGCGGATGCGGAAACAAGTAGCGCCTCTGCAAACGAAGCCGTGCGTTCACTTTTGGAGTCCTGAAACCGGGACGTCAAGGGTGCCCGAACACTCTGATGTTGAACCAGACTTGTTCGACGTGCTAAATGACACACTGTTTTCGGGCCGAACAGGTGCCTTTTAGGTTGCTGTTCGGCCCGGAAGTCAGATAAATTGAATGGTCGGTGCAGTAAGGCACCAGCCGAACATTCCGGGTTGCCCGGTCAGTTCGGATCCGAAACTTAGTATTGAAGAGATGGACAATAACGTGGTCTACGCGATCGTTAAGGCCGGCGGCCGTCAAGAGAAGGTCTCCGTTGGGGACACACTAAAGGTCAACCGGTTGCCGGAAGAGATCGGCTCGACTGTCGAGTTCCAGCCGGTAATGCTGGTTGACGGCGATTCCGTCAACACCGACCCCGCCGTGCTAGGCAAGGTCACCGTCAAGGGCGAAATCATTGACGACGCCAAGGGCCCGAAAATCACCATCATCAAGTACAAGAACAAGACGGGTTACCGTAAGCGTCAGGGCCATCGCCAGCCGCTGTCGGTCGTCAAAATCACTGAGATCGCCTGAATCCCGGTAGGAAGAGAGCGCAAAAATGGCACAAAAGAAGGGGCTTGGTTCCTCTCGTAACGGTCGCGACTCGAACGCCCAGCGTCTCGGGGTTAAGCGTTTCGGTGGGCAGGCTGTCAACGCAGGAGAAATCCTCGTTCGTCAGCGTGGCACCAAATACCATCCCGGTAACAACGTGGGTCGTGGCAAAGATGACACCCTATTCGCTCTAGAATCAGGCAGTGTCGAATTCGGAAACTTCCGCGGCCGTAGGGTCGTGCACGTGGTGGAGGCCTGAGCCTCAAACCATCGTAAAGGGCGTTCGGGGTATCCCGAGCGCCCTTTCCTATACCCGGCGCCAAGCGTTGCGAAACGTAGCGCCATAATGAAAGTTGAGACAGTGGCAGAGTTTGTAGATCGTGTGAAAGTCTTCGCGTCAGCCGGCGACGGCGGACACGGTTGCGCTTCGGTGCGGCGCGAAAAGTTCAAGCCTCTGGGGGGCCCTGATGGGGCAAATGGCGGCAATGGCGGTTCCGTAATTGTGCGGGTCGACCCCAGCGTCACCACACTGCTCAGCTACCATCAGCGTCCTCACCACAAGGCCGCCAACGGGCAACCGGGGAAGGGCGACCTGCAGATCGGGAAAAACGGTGAAGACCTGATCCTTCGAGTCCCCGTCGGGACGGTAATTAAAGACGAAAGTGGTGAACTCATTGCCGACCTGCGCGGCGAAGGTGCCGAACTGACTATTGCCGAGGGGGGCAAGGGCGGCCTTGGGAACGCGGCACTCGCCTCACGAAACCGTAAAGCTCCCGGGTTTGCGCTGCTTGGAGAACCCGGTGAAGAACGGAATGTGGTTCTGGAGCTGAAGTCGGTCGCCGATGTTGCGCTGGTTGGATACCCTTCGGCCGGTAAATCTTCCCTCATCGCGGCGATGTCGGCCGCGCGGCCTAAAATTGCTGACTACCCGTTCACGACTCTGGTGCCGAACCTAGGTGTCGTTCAAGCTGGAGATGACCGCTTCACCGTGGCGGACGTTCCCGGACTGATCCCGGGGGCCTCACAGGGACGCGGATTGGGATTAGAGTTCCTGCGCCACATCGAACGGTGCGCCGTTATTGCGCACGTCATCGATACGGCCGCGTTTGAGAGCGAGCGGGATCCCCTCACTGACCTGCAGACCATCGAAGCTGAACTGAACTCTTACCAGGGAGACCTGGGTGAGATCGAAGGTTACGTACCGATCTCTGAACGTCCTCGACTCATTGTCCTCAACAAGATTGATATTCCCGAGGGGCGCGAAATAGCCGAGATGATGAAGCCGGACCTGGAAGCTCTCGGGTGGCCGGTCTTTGAAGTTTCGGCAGTGTCCCGAGAGGGACTGCCGGCGCTCGGATACGCGATGGGGGAGGCAGTCGAAGCGCATCGAGCATCATTGCCGGCGATCGAAGAGGCGCGAGCCATCATCACGCCGCGCGCTGTGGGCAGCAAAGACGCCATCACCATCAACCGCGTGCAGCACGGCGGCGAAACAATTTTCCAGGTGCGCGGGAACCGCCCCGAGCGCTGGTTGCGACAAACTGACTTCAGTAACGATGAGGCCGTTGGTTACCTCGCCGACCGGTTGGCCGCTACGGGTGTTGAAAAACAACTGGCGCGCGCCGGAGCAGTACCCGGGTCACCCGTCGTGTTCGGTCCACTCGAAGGTGGCATCGTCTTCGATTGGGAGCCACACCTGTCGGCCGGAGCTGAGCTGCTTGGAGGGCGCGGGCAAGACGAACGGCTCTATCAAAGTTCGCGACGAACAACTTCCGAGCGGCGTGAAGAGTTCCACAGCCGGATGGATGGGAAAGAGGCGGCGCGCCAGCAGCTTCGCGATGAACGTGACCAGGGTGTCTGGTCTGACCCGCGGTCCGAATAGGGAAGCAATGGAACAGAACAGCGGACGTTCGCGAGAGCTCCTGGACCCTGATTTTCGGGACCGACGCCACCAGGAAGAGATTCAGCGCCGGCTCGACACGACAGGCGGGCGTCGCCGGATCGGGATCATGGGTGGAACTTTCGACCCCATCCACCACGGCCACCTGGTTGCGGCCTCCGAAGTTATGGACGCTTTCAATCTGGAACAGGTGTTGTTTGTCCCCGCCGCGACCCAACCGTTCAAGGCGGGACGGAAAATGGCGCCCGCTGAGGACCGCTACCTCATGACCGTGATCGCCACCGCTTCAAATAACCGCTTCACCGTGTCGCGGGTAGATATTGATCGTGGGGGCATCACCTACACTCACGAAACACTGCGAGAACTCAGCCGTGAACAACCCGATGTTGACTGGTTTTTCATCACCGGAGCTGACGCCCTCACGAGTATTCTCAGCTGGAAAAATGCCGAGGAACTTTTCGACCTCGCGCATTTCATCGGCGTCACCAGGCCGGGGCACCAACTGAATGTCTCTGAGCTGCCGGAGGGCGCGGTTTCGCTGATCGAAATCCCTGCTCTCGCGATCTCATCGAGTGACTGCCGCAACCGAGTGAAAGACGGGAAACCGATCTGGTATTTGGTTCCCGACGGGGTTGTCCAATACATTGAAAAGCATGGTCTGTACCGCCAAAGTGAAGGAAACTAATGACAAACACCACCGAGGCCGCTCGCCTCAACCAGATTGCCTTAGCTGCAGCTGAAGAGGCACTTGCCGAATCGCCAGTCGCCCTGGATGTCAGTGGGAGCCTCTACTTTGCGGATATCTTCCTGATCCTCACCGCTGACAACCCGCGGCACTCCAAGGGGATCGTGGACGCCATCAGCCGGGCAATCAAAGCTCAGACCGGGCAGCTCCCACGAGCTGTTGAAGGCGATAAGGCGGACGGCGCCTGGGTGGTATTGGATTACGGTGACCTGATTGTTCACGTCATGTTGGAAGAGGAACGCGGCTACTACGCCCTCGAGAAACTTTGGGACGCGTCACCGCGACTAAACTAAACGACTGTTCACCGCGGGGCCGGTGGGGTAGTGGTGCGGC
>CAYFQJ010000003.1:0-18703 GCA_964345205.1 uncultured Actinomyces sp.
CGAAACGCAGTATCCACTCATCCAGGGGAACACCCTTGTGTACCGCGATGAGCACCATTTGACGGTCAATTTTAGCCGCCTCCTGGTGGAACAGTTCAGAGAGCTCCTTGAAGGTCAGTTGGGCGCCCTCGGATAACTGACGCTGTGAGTAGCTTCCCACCAGCACCGTTCTGGCGGTCTGTTGCTATTCGGTCGCGAACATCCACCCACCCGGCAAAGTGTGGCGCGGGCCACTAAGATTGAATTGTGTGGTCCATTTGTTTGGCGGTCCGCAACCGGTGCTGGGCTCGACGGTGGAACAAGTCCAAGGAGGCGTCAAAATGGGTGTTTATGCAGTGACTGGAGCTGCCTCGGGAATGGGGCGGTCAACGACAGAGCAGCTTCGGTGGGAGGGGCACCGCGTCATCGGTGTCGACCTGCGCAACGCGGATGTGAACGCAGACCTATCAACCGAAGAGGGAATCCAATTTGCCATTGAGCAGGTTTTGGAAAAAAGTGGGGGGCATCTAGACGGTGCCGTTATGGCTGCCGGTCTGGGTCCCATCCCTGGCTTGGAAGAGACAATCGCACGGGTCAACTACAACGGCGTGGTGCGTCTCCTGGAAGGTTGGCACAGTGCCCTGGTTGCCGCCGGGAACGCGAAGGTAGTTATTTTCTCTTCGAACTCGACGACCACAATCCCCGGACTCCCGCAACCAATCGTCGACGCTTTCCTGGACAACGACATTGAGCGGGCAGTTGAAATTGCGCATGCCGCGGGTCCCGACCTTGCAGCCAATTACGTATATGCGGGCTCAAAGACGGCCATAGCGTACTGGATGCGGACCGTGGGGGTAACTCCCGAATGGGCTGGCCGTGGGATCCGCGTGAATGCGATTGCCCCCGGTGCAATCATGACTCCGCTATTGCGTAAGCAGCTGGATGACCCAGCAACTTCGCAGGCAATCCTGGACTTCCCAATCCCCGTTGGCGAGTTCGGCAAACGCGAGGAAGTTTCCCAGTGGGTAATCTTCATGCTGTCACCAGCCGCGAACTTCATGTGTGGCAGCGTCATCTTCCTCGACGGTGGAACTGACGCATATTTCCGAGCCGACGACTGGCCGCGAACGATTCCGCCTGAAGGGATCCCCGACTATTTGGAACGAATGGAAACGTTCAAAGTCTGGCGAGCAGAAGAAGATGACGCATCATGAGGTGGATAATCGGCACGCTCCTAGTTGTTTGGCTGCTGATCGCCCTGTTAGGTTTCCTCTTCGAGGGACTAATTTGGCTGGCGATAATCGGAATAATTCTGTTCGTCGTCACAGTGCTGTGGCTGGTTCTGGCGATCATGGTCGACATCTAGCCAGGGAACGCCTCACCGCGTATCCTTCGGCATTAGCCAAAGAGGTGACCCCCTCCCAAAGTTTTACCCGGGAGGGGGCCAACTTTTTGTCGCGACTACAGGCTGGCGCGCACCGCTTCGCCCGCCGCCACCATGTTCTGCAGTGAAGGGATAACTTCCGCGTAGGTACGGGTCTTCAAACCGCAGTCAGGGTTCACCCAAATCCGGTCGGCCGGGACGGCAGCAACAGCTTCCTGCAGTAGGGCAGTGAGCTCCTCAACTGACGGCACGCGGGGCGAGTGAATATCGTAAATGCCGGGGCCAATCTGACGTTCGAACCCGGTTGCTTCCAGAGCCGGGAGGACCTCCATGTGTGAACGGGCCGCTTCCAGTGACGTCACATCCGCATTCAGCGCATCAATCGCGTCGATGACATCACCGAACTCTGAATAGCATAGGTGAGTGTGGATCTGAACGTCCGGGGAAACCCCCGAGGTCGCCACGCGGAACGATCCGATTGACCAGTTCAAGTACTGTTCCTGATCTTCGCGGCGCAGCGGCAACAGTTCACGCAGCGCCGGTTCGTCAACCTGGATGATGCCAATTCCAGCGTCCTCCAGATCGGCGACTTCGTCACGCAGAGCCAAACCAACCTGGTCGGCCACCTGTCCGATGGGCAGGTCCTCACGCACAAATGACCACGCCAAAATGGTGACCGGGCCGGTCAGCATACCTTTCACGGGACGTGAACTGAGGGACTGGGCGTACTGTGCCCACTCGACAGTCATCGGCGCGGGACGGCTCACGTCACCCCACAGGATCGAGGGGCGCGTGCACCGTGAACCGTAAGACTGCACCCAGCCATTGCGGGTCACATCGAAACCGTCAAGCAGTTCTGCAAAGTACTGGACCATGTCGTTACGTTCCGGCTCACCATGAACGAGGACGTCGATGCCGATTTCTTCCTGGAGCTTGATGACGTTGGCGACTTCGGCACGCAAGACGTCTCGGTAGTCACCATCGGAGAGTTCGCCCTTGGCGTGGGCGGCGCGAGCCTGCCGAATTGCGGGGGTCTGCGGGAATGAACCAATGGTGGTCGAGGGCAGAACCGGCAGGTTGAAACGGGCGTCCTGCGCCGCTTTACGCACCGAATATTCCACGCGCTCCCGGTCGGCGCTCGTCAGGGCCGCCACCCGATCCCGCACAACCTGGTCAACAACTCCGGTAGTATTCGCCCGGGACTCCAGGGCCGCATCAGAGATGCTGAGAGGTTCAGCGATCGCTTCGATACCTTCAGCCAGTCCACTGGCCAAGTTCACGACCTCGGCGACCTTCTGATCGGCGAAAGCCAGCCACAGGTGCAGGTTTTCGTTCAGCTCTGGGTTGTCCCACTTTTCGACGGTGGTCGTGTACGGAACGTGCTGCAGCGAAGTCGAGGTCGAAACTGCCAGGCCCGCCGAGTCAGGAAGCGAGTTGGCGAGATCTCCCAGAACATCGAACTTAGAGCGCAGGTCGGCCCGCCAAATGTTCCGGCCATTGATGACACCGGCAACCAGGGTCTTATTGGCAAAGAGTGCCGGGTCAACAGCACTGCCGTGCACCAGATCAACCTGGATGGCCTCCACCGGAGTGTCAGCCAGAGCCGCGACGCCCAGTTTTGCCTCGCCGAACGGCGTGGTGACAAAGAGGGCCGGACGGTTCGGCGAATTACCCAAGAAGTCGTAGGCGCGACGGACGAGGACGGCGGCCTCTTCGGCACTGATATCCAAGTTATCGCTGGTCAGTGCTGGTTCATCCAGCTGCACCCAGGGGGCGCCGGCCTCGTCCAAAGCGGTTAGCAGTTCCGCGTAGGCAGCCAGAACATCCTCGAGCCTTTCGACCGGGCGGTAACCTTCGGGTGCGTCGCTCGCGGCCTTCGACAGCAGCAGGTATGTGAGGGGGCCGACAATTGTCGGACGCACAGTGAAACCGGCTTCACGCGCCTCGGTGAAGAGGCGCACCGGAGCGTCATCAGCGAAACGAATCGGGGTGTCCGGGCCAATTTCGGGCACCAGGTAGTGGTAGTTCGTATTGAACCACTTCGTCATTTCGAGGGGCGCCACAGCGCCCTCGCCCCGGGCCAAAAGGAAGTAGCGTTCCAGCGGTGTCTTGGTCTCCACTTCGGCGAAACGTGGGGGAATTGCACCCAGGAGAGTCGTCGCATCCAAGACCTGATCGTAGAACGAGAACGACGCGGGGATCGCGGCCTCCTTGGCGTCCAAACCGGAGTCGCTCAGGCGACCGTACTGGTCCAGACGTAGCTGCTTGGCGGTGGCTTCTAGCTGATCTTCGCTGCTGCGCCCAGCCCAGAAGGACTCGACGGCGCGCTTCAGCTCCCGGTTGGGGCCGATGCGGGGGAAGCCGAGGATTGTTGCGGAGGGGAAACGGACTGCACTCATTGTTGGTTCCTTGCGTTGCGGTTTCATTGATTAATGGACTGGTGAAAAAGTGTTGCTAAAGCATCGGGGCCTAGTTAGACGCGGCACCACCCAGCGGCACCCCGGCGGGCGGAGTCGGCACCCAGTCGCTGCGCCGCGGCCGCTGGTGGTTCGGCGCTGTCAACCCGATGAGGCCTGCCTGCTGCAAAACGGCCAAAGTCGGTTCGACCTGGTTGAACGTGTAAATGTGAACTCCGGGCGCCCCACCAGCAAGAATTTCTTCGATGAGGGCGGAACCGGCCTCGACCCCAATGCGCACCTGATCATCCGCATTGGCGGCCTCTAGCCGTTCCAAAAGCTCCAGATTTGGTTGCACCCCGGTCAGTTCCGCGGTGCGGCGCAGGCGGCGCGGGTTCGTCGGGGGGATGATCCCCGCCAGAATTGGGATGAGGACGCCGGCGGCGCGGGCTTCCTCAACGAAACGCTGGTAAATCTCAGCGTCGTAGAAAAGTTGGGTGATGGCGAAGGAGGCTCCGGCGGCCTGTTTGATTAGGAGCCGTTCAATCTCTTGGGTGGGGGTCGTTCCCGCGGCGGGGTTGCCAGCGGGGAAAGTCGCCACCGAAATAATGAGCGGGTGGACAGCGGCGCGCAGGGCATTGGCGGGGGACTGCGCGCAGCGCAACTTTTCGCGTTCACGCAGCAGGGCGATCAGTTCAACCGAAGACTTCAGTTGGTCGGGGAAGACCTCTCCGCCGACGGGCTGGTCACCACGTAAAGCGAGGAAAGCGCGCACTCCGCTGTTCAAGTAGTCGTCAATTACGCGCACCGTTTCGGCCCGTGGCGCTCCGACGCAGGTCAGGTGGGCGAGTGTGCGGCAGGGAGATTCGCGGACCATGCGGTCAACAATTTCGTGGGCGGTGTCGCGGTTGTGGCCACCGGCCCCGTAAGTCACGGACACGAAGTCGGGAGTCGTCTTTTCGAGGAGCTTCACGGTTTCCCAAAACCGGGGGGTGGCCGCCGTGGAACGTGGCGGCATGAACTCGAAAGAAACGGTGGGGGCGGCGACAGTGGGCGCAAAATGGTTCACAGTAAACTCCGTTTAGGTTCCACAAAAAGCGGCAACTAACTTTAAGAATGGTCAGAATTTGACTGACGAAATGCTGGGGCACAAAAGGTGCCGGGCCTCGTCAAAATTTACAGTGAACTACACATTCGAAGGCGTGCTTCACCCACGGCGCCACCCTGGGGGGCCGTGGAGTGCAACGCGTTCGAAGTCATGCCAATACCTTGCCCTAAAGTCTCAGAGGTATCAGATACCGTCTTACCTTTCGGACAGTCCGGTTTTCGGGGCCAAGACTTTCCGGCGTGTTTGCACTGATTTACGGGTCCAAACTGCGGGCGCGCCCTCGCGGGGGAGGACACGCGGTGCCCTAGAACCGCAGGGTCGCGAAGTAGTCCTCGGGAGTTTCGGCGCGGCGAATCATGCGTAGATTGCCGTCGTCCTCCAGCAGGTATTCGGCGCTGCGCAGCTTCCCGTTGTAGTTGTAACCCATGGAGAAACCGTGCGCCCCCGCGTCGTGAATGACGATAATATCGCCCTCGACCACTTCGGGAAGGGCGCGGTCAATGGCGAACTTGTCATTGTTTTCGCACAGCGATCCGACCACGTCGTACGTTTCGGTTTCGGGTTCCTCGGCCTTACCGACCACACTCAGATGGTGGTAGGACCCGTACATGGCAGGTCGCAGCAGGTTTACGGCCGAAGCGTCGACACCCACGTACTCCTTATAGGAAGATTTGCGGTGCAGAACGCGGGTGATGAGGGCGCCTGCCGGTCCCGTGATGTATCGTCCCAGTTCGGTGTAGATTGCCGGAGCTAAACCGGCTGGTTCCAAAATCTGGCGGTAAACGTCTTCGACGTCCCCGCCGGCTGCGATCACGTCAATTTCTGTTTCGCCCGGACGGTACGCAATGCCGATCCCGCCCCCGAAGTTCAGGAACTGCACTTCGATACCTAAGCGGTCTTTGATTTCGACGGCCAACTCGAAAACTTCTGTTGCGAGCAGTTTCCAATATTCCTGCACCCGCGAGTTACTGGCGGCCATGCAGTGAATCCCGAAGCGTTTCGCGCCCAGGTCGCGAAGCCTTTCGAATGCGGTGAAGATCTGTTCACGAGTCATCCCGAACTTCGACTCACCGGCCTCGCCCATAATGTTGTTGGCGCTGCCAATTTCGTAGGCCGGGCTGTAGCGGCAACAGATAGTTTCGGGAACACCTGCCGTTTCTGCCAGGTAATCCACCAGGTTCAAAGAGTCCAAGTTGATGATGGCCCCCGCATCACGGGCCGCCACGAACTCTTCAGCGGGAGTGTTATTGGACGAAAACATCAGGTGGTCGCCAGTCAGACCGGCCTGCTGCGCCATCATGATTTCTGTGGGCGACGCGCAGTCAGCACCGCCACCTTCAGAGCGCACAATGTCGAGGATCGCCGGGTTCGGCAGGGCCTTCACCGCGAAGTATTGCCGGAAACCCGGGTTCCATGCGAAAGCGGCCGCGAGGGTTTGCAGGCGGCGGCGAATTTCGGCCTCGTCATAAAGGTAGAACGGCGTGGGGAACTGCTCGACGGCGCGAGTCACGTCGGCGTCACTGAAAGGGGCACGTTTCACGGGGTGGGTCATTTCGGTAGTTCCAGGTTCAGAAGTTGTTGGTAGAGGGCGACACCGGCGGGGAGGGCGTCCTCGTCCAGGTTGAAATCGGCGGTGTGCAGGGCTTCGTCGTGCCCGGTGCCGAGGAAGAAGAAGACCCCGGGAACGGCCAGCTGGTAGAACGAGAAATCTTCACCCGTCAGCGGCGGCACGTCTAACTCGATGATATCCACAAACGTTTGGTCGCGAACCGCATCGTAAAGGGCCGCGTCGTTGACAACCGGGGGGTAACCTTCGGCAATGTCGACGAGGATCTCGCAGTCGAATTCGGCCGCCACTTCCGCTGCGATGCGTTCCAGTTCGCCGCGTAAGAACAGGTACGTGTCGTCGTCGAAGGACCGCAGTGTGCCCTCAAGTTTGGCTTCACCGCTGATTACATTGCAGACGGTGCCTGATTGGAGGAGGCCGAATTTGAGAAGAAAATGCGGTTCCGCGGGTTGCTGGTCGGCGAGGGCGTAAATGCGGGTGAGCAGGGTGGCAGCGGCATACGTCGCGTCAGTTCCCTCTTCCGCTTTGGCCACGTGAACGCTGCGTCCCTTGACGACGAATTTCACTTCGGAGGTTCGCGCCATGAGCGCCCCGCGGCGACTGACGACCTGCCCGGCCGGGAAACCTGGCCACATGTGGATCCCGAAAACGGCCTGGACGTTGTGTTCCGCGAAGAGGGACGACTCGGCGATCGCTTTCGCTCCGCCAGTGGTTTCTTCGGCTGGTTGGAAAATTGCCAAGACGTTATGCGGCAGTGTTCCGGCGGCGGCCGCGGCGGCGACCTCGTCACAGAACCCCAACAGCATTGCCATATGCGCGTCGTGGCCGCAGGCGTGCATCTTCCCGTCGTGCTGCGAACGGTAGTCGACTGTGGATATCTCCGTGACCGGGAGGGCATCCATATCGGCACGGAACGCCAAAGTTTCGGTTTTCCCTGCCGAGAAGTAAGCACAAAGGGACGAGGGCGCCGGCTCAATAACTTCGACACCGAGTCCCTCTAAATGCTCCCGGACGTACTGGAGCGTTAACGGTAAGTCGAAGTCCAACTCAGGTATTTGGTGCAGGTCGCGCCGGTAGCGCTGTAAAACCGTTCGTGCTGCAGACAACTTTTTTCCCTCCGTCGGCGGTCGGGCCCATCGGGAATCTGACTGGCCTCAACCGGATCGTCCCCAGTCTACGCGACTGCGCAATCTGGGCCGGGGAGCTGGTCAGAGGGCGGCCTACTGGGACAGTAGTTCCACGATTTCGGCTGTCTTGGGCACCCGGCCGGAAACCACGACGGTGCCGTCAACGACAAGTCCGGGGGTCGACATGACGCCATACGAAGCGATGTCCGCGTAGTCTTCGACTTTCGTGATCGCGGCGTCGATGCCCAGCTTCTCGGTAGCCTGCCGAGTCAGTTTCTCCAGTTTGACGCAGTTGCGGCAGCCGGGCCCTAATATTTCGATCTTCATGGTGCACTTCTTTCTCTGGGGTTTTCTGAGGGTTTCTGCTGAAAACTTAGCTGAACGGGGGCTTTAGGCACCTCCCGCGATAACGTTGAAAAGGAATCCGACCGCAATAATTGCGACGGCTACGACTCCGAAGAAGGCGAATAGCAGACGTGGCTTCAGGACTCGGCGCAGCAAAATAAACTCTGGCAGCGACAGGGCGACGGTCGCCATCATGAAGGCCATTACCGTCCCAATTGCCATTCCTTTGTCCCACAGTTCCGCGACGATCGGGATAACTCCGGCGGCGTTGAAGTACAGGGGCACGCCGATGATGACCGCCAGGATGAGGGCAAAGGGGTTGTCCGGCCCCGCGTAGGTCGCAAAAAACTCCGTGGGGATCCAGCCGTGGATGAGGGCACCGATACCAACGCCGACTATGACCCATTTCCATACCCGGCCAAAGATATCTTTGGTGTCTTCCCACGCGAAGTCCATTCGGGCCTGCAACGAAATCTTGCCGCTGTCATCGGCAGAGGACAGTGAAGGGCTTTTGAAAACGAAGTCTTCGACGTGGGGCGTCAGGTTCATGCGCGAGAAGACCAGGCCGACCAGGATCGCAATCGTTAGACCGGCACCAACATAAGCCAGCGTGATCTCCCAACCGAAGCTTTGGGCCAGCAAAACGACGGCAATTTCGTTGACGAGGGGGGAGGCAACCAGAAACGTCAAAGTGACGCTGATCGGAACTCCCGCCGCGACAAACCCAATGAAAAGTGGAATGGAACTGCACGAGCAAAACGGGGTGACCGCCCCCAGCGCCGCGGCGACCGGAACTTCCCAGCTTCCGGCACAGTCACGTTTTCCTCTCCGCTTTACGTCATACTGGGACGGTCGGGGTCCTCCAGAAGACTCCGACTGGGAAGGGAACGCTGATGACAATAAAGATTCTGCTCACCGGATACGGCCAGATGGGCAAGATGCTCGAATCGTTAATTGAGGCGGCCGACGATGTTGAGGTTGTCGGCATCGTTGACGTCGACAATGTGGACGACCTGAAAGCCGATCCGCCCGCGGACGTTGTCATTGATTTTTCCGGACCGGGAATCTTCCCAGAACTTTCCGGCTACATTTCTCGAACCGGCACCGCTCTGGTTTCCGGTTCGACCGGTTACGCGGACCAGGGGCAGGCCCTGAAAGACCTAGGCAAATTCGCCCCCGTCATTTACACCGAAAACTATTCGGTGGGGGTGAACGTCATGGCGCAGGTGACGGCGGAACTGTCACGCCTGCTGGGCGATGAGTTCGACGTCGAACTGGTCGAAGCGCACCACCGCTTCAAAAAAGACTCACCCAGCGGCACAGCGCAACTGCTTTTGCGGGCGGTTGATCCCGAGGGTGAACGCACCCTGGTTTATGGTCGCGACCCTTCCGATGGGGCTCGCAGCGCCGGAGATATTGGCGTCCATTCGATCCGCGGCGGGACGGTCCCGGGCGACCACACTGTCGGCTTTTATGGCGAGGACGAACAGGTCACCATCTCGCACCGCGCGTCGTCGCGGCGGATCTTCGCCCAGGGCGCCCTCACGATGGCGCGCCGCCTGGTCGGACAAGAACCGGGTTCTTATACTTTCGCGCAGCTGCTTGCCCAGAGCTAGGCGCGAAGACGGCTCGCCCAAAAATGGGTCGCCCCAAAACTTTTATTCAATAAAATCTCCACCCCTTTAACGAGAGGACACTGTGAAAAAGTCTGCTGAAGAAATCATCCAACTGATCTCGACCGCCAAGAAGGTCACCCCCGTGAAGCTGTACGTCAAAACCACGGCACCCGTCGATTTCGGTGAGGCCCAAGTTTTCGGTTCCGGCGACGTCGTCGTTTTCGGTGACTGGGAGCAGCTGGAAGGGATTCTCGCGGAGAACGCCGACAGCATCGCCGATGTGGTTATCGAATCGGATCGCCGCAACTCGGCCATTCCCATGTTGGACGTCAAGAACATTTCGGCCCGCATCGAACCGGGCGCGATCATTCGCGATGAGGTCGAAATCGGGGCGAACGCCGTCATCATGATGGGCGCGATCATCAACATCGGTGCTGAGATCGGCGCGGGAACCATGATTGACATGGGTGCAGTCCTGGGAGGGCGCGCCACGGTGGGCGATAACTGCCACATCGGTGCCAATGCGGTCCTCGCCGGAGTCATCGAACCGGCCTCGGCTGTTCCCGTCATTATCGAGGACAACGTGGTGGTCGGGGCGAATGCTGTTGTTCTGGAAGGCTGTCGTGTCGGTAAAGGTTCGGTCGTGGCCGCCGGTTCCGTGGTGACCAGCGACGTTCCCGCCGGTTCAGTGGTGGCAGGAGTCCCCGCGCGAGTGATCAAAGAGGTTGACGCTCAGACCACAGAAAAGACTGCGCTAGTCGATTACCTGCGCAATATTTAAACTCAAAGTGCGTTGGGGGCGCCGGGGTGGGAACACTCTGGTGTCCCCAAAAGCTTTATTGACTTGCCGCAGTTTGCGCCAGTCACACTAGGACGCGGAGGGCACCCGGAGCGGCAGCCACGGTAAAAGGGGTGTGGGCAACCACGTCGCCGTCAGCCATTGCGGCCACACCTGCCGGGGCATCGACGCTGATCGATTGACAGTTGACGATCTTCACCAGTGGAGTGTTGACGTTCCGCGCTGCTAAGACCTTTGCGAGGGTCGGCAAGACGCGCCACCGGGGCGCCGGCATGACCTCGAGGACTTCCAGGGTCCCATCATTTAGGTCCGATCCGGGGACCAGGTTGACGCCGCCTCCGATCCACCCGGAGTTCGAAATGGAAGCAGCCCAGCCGCCAACAGAACCAAGGCTCGTCTCAAATACTTGCGGACGGTAGCGGAACAGCCCGTGAACTGCGCCCCAACCGTACGCCAGGGGGCCCGAACCGATACTGGAACGGTTCGCTACCTGGTTCGCATGCGCGTCCACCCCCAGGGAAACAACCCCCAGGGCAAAGGTGCGCCCACTTTTATCCTCCACCCACATGCCGTCGATGGTTTTCGTGGTGGTTTCCCCGTTGGCGATTCTTTGCGCCTGCTTTTGGGCCGACATTGGGATGCCGAGGGCGCGACATTGATCGTTGCGGCGACCACCGGGAAGTGGCACCAAAGTTTTCTCTGGGTCCTCGGCAAGAGCACCACCAATGGCGGCAAGGTAACCGTCTCCGCCGATCGCCCCGACAAGGGCGCCGGGCAACTGCTTCGCTGTGGCGCCCAAATCATCGGTGCCGGCAGTGACCGTTATAGTCACCTTCCAACCTGACTGCCGCAATACCTGCACCACTTTACGTCCCTCGGTGAGCGAACGCCCCCGGTTCGACATTGACGAAACTAGCAGGTGTAACTGTTTCATTGCAGGCCAACAAGCAACTGGGGGAGGCTCACTCCGGGGTAGTTGGCCAACTGCGATGCCTGCGTGCGGCACGAGTAGCCGTCGGCAAGGAACACGGTTCCCTCTTCGGCCTCACGCAAAGCGGGCAGTAAAGCGTTCTCGGCGACAGCCACCGAAATATCGTAGTGGCCCTTTTTCATGCCGAAGTTGCCAGCCAAACCGCAACAGCCGGACAGCTGGGTCACTTCAGCGCCAAGACGTTTCAGCAGTTCCGCATCGGGATCAAAACCCATCACGGCGTACTGGTGACAGTGGGGTTGGGCAATGACTTTGACGCCCTCCAAAGACACTGACGGTACCCATTCGGGTCCCGGTCCCAGTTCCGGGTCGGTAAGCAGCTCGGCCAGAGTTTTCACCGAGTTCGCCACGGCCTCTGTGCGGGGATCATCGGGGAGCAGGTCGAGCAGGTCATCGCGCAGCACGGCGGTACAGGACGGTTCGACCCCAATAATGGGTACGCCCGCCAGAGCCGCGGGCCCCAGGATATTCAGTGTTTCCCGCAGCTTCTTCTTGGCGCCATCAAGCTGTCCCGTTGAAATCCACGTCAAACCACAGCAGGCCTGCTGCGAGGGGATCCGCACCGTGTAGCCGGCGTCCTCCAGCAGTTTGACCATCGCTTCGGCGCTGGCTGGGTCCAGATACTCGCTGAAAGAGTCCGCCCAAATAATGACGTCCCGATTCGCTTTAGCGGCCGGACTCTTCTTGCCCTCGACCTTCGACTGTTTCTTGAACCAGCGGCTGAAGCGTTTAGTGGTGAACGCCGTCATCTGACGACGGCCATCCATACCCGTGATCGCGAAAACCAGTTTCCGCAGCGGCGTGATTTTCAGCAGGTTATTGGAAAGCCACGCGACCGGCGGCAAGGCGGTGACCAGACGCGCCCACCGCGGCAGCCATCCCAGCACGTAGTGGTTGAATGGGCGCAGCTTCCCCCGGTAGCGGCGGTAGGTGGCCTCCGCCTTATATTTCGAGATGTCAACACTGGCGGGGCAGTCTTTGCCGCAGGCCTTACAGCTGAGGCAGTAGTCTAAAGATTCGGCCAGGGCCGCCGAGTTCCAACCGTCCACCAGAGTGCCGTTGGCGACTTCTTGGAGCAGCCGGGCGCGACCTCGGGTCACGTCCTTCTCATCTTTAGTGGCCTGGTAGCTGGGGCACATGAAGCCCCCGGTGGTGAAGTTATCGGCACGACATTTGCCGACACCCACACAGCGGTGCACCGCCATGGTCATATCGCCGTCGTCCTCACCGAAGGCAAAACCGGCTGCCCCAAGTGGTTTCGCGGCGGGTCGGCGCAACTGCGCGGTTAGGGGTTCCGGGTTCACCAAAACACCGGGGTTCAGGTTATTGTCCGCGTCGAAAAGGTTCTTGAACTGCCCGAAAAGGCTCACCATTTCCGGGCTGTAAATCCGCGGCAGCAGTTCCGAGCGTGCGCGTCCGTCGCCGTGTTCACCACTGAGCGACCCGCCGTAACTGGCGACCAGGTCGGCGGCCTCGGCCATGAACGCCGCGAAAGGTGGGATGTCGCTATCTTCGTTGAGGGGCCAGTCGATCCGCACGTGAATGCAGCCGTCCCCGAAGTGGCCGTAAGCCAAACCGGTCAGATCGTGGCTTTGCATGAGCGATTCGAAGTCGCGCAGATAGTCGCCCAGAACTTCCGGGGGGACCGCGGCATCTTCCCAGCCGGGCCACGTCGGGCGGTTATCGGGAGTCCGACCTGCCAGTCCGACCCCGTCGGCGCGAATGCGCCACAGCGCCGCAGCTTCGGCCCCGTCGGTGACAATCCGGTGGCCGACGCAGCTTGAAGTCTCTACCAGGCCGGCGGCGTTTTGTAGGGCCTCGTCCTGGTCGGCGCCGCTGACTTCACAGAAAAGCCACCCGGCGCCCTCGGGCAATTGCGGGACGGAACCGTTGTGCGCGCGAACGACCTCGACCAGGCGGGCGTCCATCCCTTCGATCGCCAGCAGACCCAGATCTAGAATATTTGGCACATCGTCGGCGGCGGCAGGCATATCGGGGTATCCCAAGACGACGAGGATCGGCGCGGTCGGCAGGGGCTTGAGTTTGACGGTCGCTTCGAGGACAGTCACGCAGGTGCCTTCGGAGCCGACCAGAGCTTTGGCGAGGTCGCGCCCCTTCTCGGGCAGTAAATGTTCCAGCGAGTACCCGGAAACCTGACGGGTGAAACGACCCATTTCGGTGCGGATCAGCGCCAGGTTTTCGCGGACCAATTTTTCCAGTCCCGGCACCGCGTCGAGGCTGCCAGCCCCCGCGGTGAAACGACGCCCCGCCCCGTCCAAAACCTCAAGCGAAACCACGTTGTCGGCCGTGCGTCCGTAGGCGAGCGCATGCGGGCCGCAAGCGTTATTGCCGATCATCCCGCCCAAAGTGGCGCGGTTCTTCGTCGACGGGTCCGGACCGAACCACAAACCGTAGGGCGCTGCCGCCTCTTGTAGGTCAGACATGACCACACCGGGTTGTACGCGGGCAGTGCCGGCCTCGGCATCAATTTCGAGGACCTGATTCAGGTAGCGCGAAAAGTCAATGATGATACCCGGGCCGACAGCGTTCCCGGCCACTGAAGTTCCCGCACCGCGAGAGGTGATCGGAATGTTGTTTTCGCGAGCAAAGTTTTGCACCGCAACCACTTCATCGGTGGTTCGCGGGAAGGTAACTGCCTGCGGAACCACACGATAGTTGGACGCATCCGAAGAGTATTCGGCGCGGCGTCGAGTCGAGATGTCCGTTTCACAGATTTCATTGAGGGCGGTAAACACCCTTCAATCATTCCATGTTTATCCTCGGTCCGGTTGGGACGTCCGACGGTAGACTGGCCGCATGACACTTGATACTTACCCCCTGTGCCTGGGCGGAAATACCTTCGGTTGGACTTCGACTCGTGACCAGTCATGGGCGGTCCTGGATGATTACTGCGATGCCGGTGGGAACTTCATTGACACTGCCGATGCCTATTCAGCGTGGGTTCCGGGTAACGAGGGCGGAGAATCCGAAACCATCATTGGTGAGTGGTTGGCGCAGGGACACCGGCAGCGGGGCGATCTCGTGATCGCCACAAAGGTGGGCAAATGGGCCTCGCAGCCGGGCCTTGCAGCGGCGAATATTGTCAGCGCGGTGGAGGGTTCGCTGCGGCGACTGCAAACGGACTATATCGACCTGTATTACGCCCATGCCGAAGACCCGAATACTCCCCTCGAGGAAACACAGGCGGCCCTGGCCCAGCTCATCGAGGCGGGGAAAATCCGCGCTATCGGGCTGTCAAACTTTTCGGCCGAAACTTTGGCGGCGTGGCCCTGGGGCGAGGGCGTCGACCCGGTCGCCCTCCAACCGCACTACAACCTGCTGTCGCGGGAACCATACGAAACTGAGCTGCGTCCCCTAGTGGTCGAACACGGCTTGGCGGTAATGCCGTACTACGCGCTGGCGGGCGGCCTCCTGACCGGGAAGTACGACCTGCAGGCGCCGCTGACGGGGGACCGCGCCGCCACTGTGGAACGCTACGTGGGGTCCGGGACCGAGCAGAAGTTGGCGAACCTGCGGGCCGTCGCCGATGAGCACAATGTGGAACCGGCAGCGGTCGCGGTGGCGTGGCTTTCCGCGCAACCGACAGTTACCGCCCCGATCGCCTCGGCTCGGGTCCCCGAACAGCTCCCGCCGCTTTTGGAGGGAATCTCAATTGTGCTTTCCGATGAGGACCTGCAGCTTTTAGGTCAGTAGCGGCTTCCCAGCAGTGCCTTAGCGCCCGCCCTCGCGGTTGAGGAGGGTTTGGAAGTCGACAAAACCGGGGAAGGTTTCCGCTGCGGTTGCGGCCTCGGCGGCCTCGGCGGCCTCGGCGGTCGAATCTTCGTCCTCCACCACTTCAGTGCTGCGTCCCCTTTTATTGAGGGCGGCGTGAAGATCCCAGAGCTGCTGGGCACCCCGAGAAACACGACTCTCTAGACTTTCGTCCAAACCGATCTCGGTTTCCAGTCCGGGAGCGCCCCAGTCCTGGGTGGTCGCGTAGATGGCCGTGGGGGCCGGCAGCGCGCCAAGATAGGCAAAGAGTGGTCGCAGGGCATGGTCAACGACCAGGCTGTGACGGCCGGTGCCTCCAGTAGCGCTGAGGAGGACGGGTTTGCCGGTCATGGCGTTCTCGGGCAGGAGGTCGACAAACATTTTGAAGAGTCCCGAGTAGGACGCCTGGTAGGTGGGGCTGACGGCGAGGATCGCATCGGCCTCCTCTACGGCGGTGATGGCCTCTTGAACACCGCCGGTGGGGAAACCGGTCAGCAGACTGTCGACCATGGGGTGGGCCAGGTCCCGCAGGTTGACCCACGTGGCCTCAGTGGACGGGGGGAGGGTTTCAACAATGCGGGTTGCAAGCCGCGCCGAGGACGAAGAGTCTGATACGGACCCGTTAATAATGGTCAGTTTCATTGTGCGTTATTGCCGTTTCTTGCGGAGATCGTCGGTCAGCCGTTGGGCTTCTTCGGGGCTGAGCTGCGGGTAGATGGAGGCCCCGGTAACGGTGTCGCCACTGGTGGGCGGGACGCGGTCGCCGAAGTGGTCCTCGGGTGAGTACTCGCCGTGGATGTCGTTGGGGGTTTCCGAATCCTCGGCCAGCTGATCGGCCAGGTTGAGCAGCGCACTGTGGGTCGGCGGATCAGAGGGAACGCCGGGAGCACGAAGACGATCAAATTCGCGTCGGAGGACGGGGACGACCTCTTCGCCCAGAAGATCGATCTGTTCCAGAACAACCTTCAGGGGCAGTCCGGCATGGTCGATGAGGAAGAGCTGACGCTGATAGTCGCCAACGTAGTCGCGGAAACCGAGAGTCCGGTCGATGACCTGCTGCGGGGAGCCAACAGTTAGGGGAGTGGCTTCGCTGAAGTCTTCGAGGCTGGGCCCGCCGCCATAAACAGGGGCGTTGTCGAAGTAGGGGCGGAACTCGTTGATTGCGTCCTGAGAGTTGCGGCGCATGAAGATTTGGCCACCCAAACCAACGATGGCCTGGTCAGCTCGGCCGTGGCCGTAGTGAGCGTAGCGCTCCCGGTACAGGGCAACCATTTCGCGAGTGTGGCTTGGAGGCCAGAAAATGTGGTTATGGAAGAAGCCGTCACCATAGAAAGCGGCCTGTTCGGCAATTTCGGGGGAGCGGATCGAACCGTGCCAGACGAAGGGGGCCTGCCCACCCAGAGGGCGAGGCGTTGAGGTGAAGCTGCGCAGCGGCGTGCGGAATCGACCTTCCCAGTTCACTACTTCCTGGTCCCACAGGTCACGCAGCAGTGCGTAGTTTTCCACAGCGAGCGGAACACCCTGTCGAATGTCTTTGCCGAACCAGGGGTAGACGGGGCCGGTGTTGCCGCGTCCGAGCATTAGGTCCATCCGTCCGTCGACCAGATGCTGCAGCATCGCGTAGTCTTCCGCGATCTTCACGGGGTCGTTCGTGGTGATAAGTGTCGTTGCCGTCGAAAGTAAAATTCGTTCGGTTTTCGCTCCGATATAGGCCAGTGTCGTCGTGGGGGAAGAGCTAAAGAATGGTGGGTTGTGGTGCTCTCCGAGGGCGAAGACGTCCAACCCGGCAGCCTCGGAGTGTTCGGCGATACGAACGATGTCTTTGATTCTCTGTTCTTCGGTCGGAACCTGCCCTGTGTGAGGGTTCACGGTCAAATCTGAGACGGAAAAAACACCGAACTGCATATGAGTCAACTCCTTATACTGGCGGCTGTGGTCGTCTCATTTTCGTTGAGGTTTAGCGCAAAAGTCAATTGACAGTTGGCGGAGTGCACTAAGGGCTTATTTCGGTGCTCATATGCGCATCCGATAGAACTTCAAGTTTTGTTTAGGCGTGGAATCCGCGAAATATCGCCGTTTTCTCCGAGTCAAATCGCCCATGGTCATCCGCTTGCAATCGTCAGAGTTGTAACGGGGAGTGAACAAAACTAGCATTTGCGTCTATTATCGAGTTGGTATCTAGCTACTAATCAAATTCTTAGGAGTCACAGTGCGCCAGGCACGTTTCGTACTTATTGATGATATTGACGGCACAATCGCGCAAGAGACCGTTTATTTCGGCGTTGGTCGTCAGCAGTACGAGATTGATCTGAATTCAGAGCATCTCGCCGAGTTTTCCGAAGACATGCAGCGGTGGACGAAGCACGCCCGCCGACTCGCAACTCGCCGAGGCCCCCGTTCCTCGCAGCCTGCCGGTCCCAATGATGCGTCGCTGATTCGCGCTTGGGCTAAGGAGCGTGGCGTTCCACTATCCTCACGTGGCCGTATTCCCACCGCTGTTCGCGACCAGTACTACGCGGAAACCAGCCAGCTCGGCTAGTTCTGATCCCGGCGTATTGTCGGTTATCATAGACGTATGACATACACACTTGTACTGCTTCGCCACGGCGAAAGCGAATGGAATGCAAAAAACCTGTTCACCGGTTGGGTGGATGTGCCCCTTTCTGACAAAGGTCGGGCAGAGGCGGCTCGCGGCGGCGAACTAATGAAAGAGGAAGGCGTCCTCCCGGACCTTCTCTTCACATCACTGCTGCGTCGGGCCATCACCACGGCCAACCTTGCCTTGGACGCGGCGGATCGTCACTGGATCCCTGTTGAGCGCAACTGGCGTTTGAATGAGCGCCACTACGGTGCGCTGCAGGGCCTCGACAAGAAGGTCACTCGCGACAAGTACGGCGAGGAACAGTTCATGCTGTGGCGTCGTTCCTACGACACGCCACCACCGGCCATCGAGCCGAATTCTGAGTTCGCTCAGGACGGCGACCCCCGTTATGCGGGTGAGCCCATCCCTCACACTGAATGCCTTAAGGACGTGTTGGATCGACTCATGCCTTACTGGGAAGGTCAGATTATCCCGGCCCTCCAAACAGGTAAGACTGTTCTGGTGACCGCGCACGGTAACTCGTTGCGAGCCATCGTCAAGCACCTCGACGGTATTTCCGATGAGGACATTGCGGGAGTAAATATCCCCACTGGGATCCCGCTGGTATACGAACTGGATGAAGAGACCCTGCAGCCCATCAAGAAGGGCGGCCGGTACCTCGACCCAGAAGCGCAAGCTAAAATTGATGCCGTAGCCAACCAGGGGAAGTAACCTCAGTTGATCTTCGCGGGCCGTCCTCCACACCGGAGGGCGGCCCGCACTGTTATTTTCAGGTCCACTGCGCTATCTTTGATCCATGTCGATTGAACTGAATGAAACCGCGTACAAGCTCGCCGAAAAGCTAATCCAGGGAGGCCGCGTTGACACTGACCACAGTGGTGATTGGGACAGCGTAAACCCCGATAGTGAAGCGCAGAACCACTTCATTGAAAAGCACGGGTATGAAGAATACGGCGCTTGGCACCTCGGGATCAAAGCTGACGGAAGTCGCAACACTAAAGGCGACTACAGTTTCCCC
>CAYFQJ010000003.1:18713-25743 GCA_964345205.1 uncultured Actinomyces sp.
CCCCTACGGCGATTTCCAAAAGGTTTACCGCTCGGGCCTGATCGCCGCCGAGGAACGTGCCGCGCAGTACCATCATGAAGCGGTTCGCCAGGCAGCTGCACAGCTGCTGGCAATGATCGACGAAGCGTAGGTTTCACCCTTTTCGCCCACTTCAGCCTGATTCCTGGTAAAATGGCGTCTGGTTTGTTGTCGCCGAAAACGAGGAGTACACCTAAATGTCGTTCAAAGTCGGAGAGACCGTCGTCTACCCGCATCACGGAGCAGCAACCATTGAAGAGATAACTACTCGGCAACTAAATGGTGAAGACACCACGTACCTGGTGTTGCGCATCAGTCAGAGCGACCTGGTAATCCAGGTTCCTGCCGAAAATGTTGATCTCGTGGGTGTTCGCGACGTTGTGGATGACGAGGGCGTTGAAGAGGTTTTCGATGTTCTGCGTGCTGTTGACGTTGAAGAACCGTCGAACTGGTCGCGTCGTTACAAGGCGAACCAAGAAAAAATTGCCAGCGGGAACATCGTTCGTGTCTCCGAAGTGGTCCGTGACCTGTCGCGCCGCGATGCCGACCGGGGCCTTTCGGCCGGTGAGAAGCGAATGCTGGCCAAGGCCCGCCAAATCCTCACTTCTGAACTTGCTTTGGCGCGTGAGACGGGCGAAGAAGAAGCGAATGAACGCCTCGACGAAGTCCTCGTCGAAGGCATCGATTTAGTAGCCGCCGCTGAACCCGACAAGAAAAAATAGTCGGTACACGGTGGGGCAGGCCATCGCGGTACTAACCGCTGCGGGAGCGGGGACACGTCTGGGAGCTCGTCAGCCGAAAGCGCTGGTGCAGATCCACGGACTGTCCCTGCTGCAATGGTCCCTTTATCAAATGGCCCAGAGCGGCCGCATCGACGCCGTTATCGTCACAGCGCCGTTGTCGAGCCTCAACATTTTCCGTGCTGAGGTCCAACAGCTGGGGATCGATATGCCCGTCGAGGTCGTGGCTGGCGGCGTTTCGCGGCAAGCATCCGTCGCCGCCGGGCTCCAAGAGCTCGCTGATTTCTGTGACGTGCTGCGGATCCCCGTGCGACCAAACACCCCGACTCTGGTGCACGATGCAGCCCGCTGTTTCACCCCGCCGAAACTAATTAACGAACTGGTTGACGTCCTCGACAGTGGGGTCCTTGCCGTTGTCCCCGGACTGCCAGTAACTGACACGATCAAGATGGTTGCCGATGGTGGGACGACACTCAGCCCGGTCACGGCAACCCCGCCGCGTAACCAATTGCGCGCCATTCAAACCCCCCAAGCATTTCATTGGGAAATAATCAAAGGTGCCCACGAACAGCTTCACGTACTTGGTGCCGACGAGGCGAGTGCCGCCACCGATGATGCCTCCCTCACCGAACAGTTCGGCGTTCAGGTGTGGGTCATTCCCGGGGATCCGCGGGCCATGAAAATCACTACCCGCGAAGACCTGGCGGCGGCTGCGGACTGGTCCTCCGGAATGGAGATCCCCCCTCTGAACCCGCCGCGAAAATTACCCGGCGCGTGACACCCCCCAGAATGAGGTTGAGATGAGCGGAAACGTGGTTTCAGACGTCACCGAAACAGAGGGTACGGCCGAGGCCGTTTCCACCCGGGGGCAGGTGATCTCGTGGGCCACGTGGGACTGGGGTTCAGCCGCTTTCAACGCCGTCGCCACAACCTTTGTTTTCTCGGTCTACCTGACGGGCTCCAAACTATTCGCTGACCCCTCCACCGCCAACAGCTACCTGTCCATCGGGATGACAGTTGCGGGCGTTATCGTCGCCCTGGTTGCACCGATCACCGGGCAGCGAGCGGACCGCGGCGGTTCCGGGTCGCGCTCAGTGGGGATCTTTACTTTCCTGGTTGTTGCCTGCCTGGCCGCCATGTTCTTCGTCGCTCCCGAATCGGCTTTAGGGCCAACGGGTGCCCTCATCCTCGGGGTGACGTTACTTTCCCTCGGGAATATTTTCTTCGAGTTCGCCTCCGTCAACTACAACGCGATGCTTAACTACGTTTCGACCCCTAAGAACCGCGGGCTCATTTCGGGATTCGGCTGGGGACTGGGATATTTCGGGGGCATCGTGCTGCTCCTCATCCTTTTCGTTGGTTTCATTTCGCCCGAGGTCGGGTGGTTCGGTGTTACCTCACGCAACGGCCTCGATATTCGTGTTTCGATGCTGGTCGCCGCACTCTGGTTCGCGACCTTCGCCCTTCCCGTGCTGCTCAACCCTCCCGCCAGCTATCGCCACCAGAGTCGCCGCCAGGTCGGAAGTGTTTTCGACAGCTACCGGCACCTGTTCCGCACGGTGAAAAACCTGGCGAAGAAATCTCCCGACACACTGCGGTTCCTGATCTCCTCGGCAATTTTCCGGGACGGACTGGCCGGCGTTTTCACCTTCGGCGGCGTTATCGCCGCTTCCGTTTTCGGTTTCAGCGCCGGCGAAGTAATTATCTTCGCGATCGCGGCGAATGTGGTCGCCGGTTTCTCGACAATCCTGGTCGGCAAATTTGACGACCAGTGGGGTCCGAAGCGGGTAATCGTTCTGGCGCTCATCTTCATGGTGGTTGCCGGCATGGGGATCTTCTTCTTCCACGACCGGGGAGAGACGATTTTCTGGGTCCTTGGACTGACCTTGACCATTTTCGTCGGACCGGCGCAGTCGGCCTCACGAAGCCTATTGGCCCGAAAGATTCCCGCCGGGCACGAGGGCGAAATGTTCGGCCTCTACGCGACGACCGGGCGAGCCGTTTCGTTCCTGGCGCCGATGTTCTACGGCCTTGCCATCCTTGTGGGGAAACAGGTCCTCCCCGAAGGCATCGACCCGACCTATTGGGGAATCCTTGGGATTGTTCTGGTGATCCTGATCGGTCTGGTGCTCCTCTTGCCCGTTAAAGCCAGTACCGCCCCGGACCCCACAATCGGAACGTGACATTCGGCATTTTGGCTCTAGTTGCGTATCACCAGTGCCGTGCTCAAAGCGGCGAGCCCTTCACCCCGGCCCGTAAACCCTAAACCGTCGGTGGTGGTGGCACTCAAAGAGACATCAGCACCACCTAGAGCTGCCGAAAGAGCGTCCTCGGCCTCAATAATTCGGGCACTCATACGAGGGCGATTCCCGATCACCTGGACCGCAACATTCCCGATGCGCCAACCCGCGGCTTCAACCAAATGGTGCACGTGCCGCAGGAGCTCAATTCCAGATACTCCCTCCCACTGCGGGTCACCGACGCCGAAGACTCGGCCTAAATCTCCAAGTTTTGCGGCTGAAAGCAGGGCGTCACCGGCAGCGTGAGCGGCTACGTCCGCGTCGGAATGTCCCTCGAGGAGGCGCTCATTGGGCCACTCCAAACAGGCGAGTTTCAACGTTCCGATACTGTCCGGGTGGTAGGCATGAACGTCATAAGCCTGTCCGATTCGAAAACTGTTCATAAGTCCCACCCTAATGGCGGGTAGCATGGCAGTCATGGACCTTCGTCTTTACGATACAAAATCGCGGAAACTGCAACCCCTCGAACCGGTCGAACCGGGACGGGTCGGGATTTACCTCTGTGGGCCCACAGTGCAGGGGGCACCCCATATTGGGCACCTGCGGGCAGCTGTCTGTTTCGACGTTCTGGTGCGGTGGCTGAAACGTAATGGCCAAGAGGTCACTTACATTCGGAACATTACCGATATCGACGACAAGATCCTCAATAATGCTGCTGCGAACGGCGAACCGTGGTGGCAGTTGGCGTCCCGCTTCGAACGCGAATTTGCGGCTGCCTACGACACCTTAGGGCTGCTCCCACCCACTTTTGAACCGCGGGCAACAGCGCATATCACCGACCAGATCGAACTGGTGCAGCGCCTCATCGACCGCGGACATGCATACACCGACGGCCATGGGAACGTGTATTTCGCCGTGGAATCCCAGCCGGATTACGGTTCGCTGACCCACCAGAAGTTAGAGAATATTGGCTCGACCGAAGACGCAACCCAGCAGGAAGCCGCGATTGAAGCCGGGAAGAAGAACCCGCGCGACTTTGCGTTGTGGAAGTCCGCGCGCGAGGACGATCCGATCACCGCGACCTGGGATGCGCCGTGGGGGAGGGGACGGCCCGGTTGGCACCTCGAATGCTCCGCGATGTCGCATCGGTACTTGGGGGAAACCTTCGATATTCACGGTGGCGGTATTGATTTGCGGTTCCCTCACCACGAGAACGAACAGGCACAATCGCATGCCGCCGGGTGGGACTTTGCTCAACTGTGGGTTCACAATGCGTGGGTAACCATGGCCGAAGAAAAAATGTCGAAATCCCTGGGGAACACTCTTTCCTTGGGGGCGCTCCTCGAAACGAATGAGGCCGCCGCTGTGCGGGTCGCCCTGGGGACCGTCCACTACCGGTCGGTCATCGAATGGAGTGACGAAACTCTGACGCGTGCGGACGAACTGTGGGGGCGCCTGAGTGCATTCGTGGCTGAGGCCACCGAAATGGTGGGGGCACCCTCGACCGTTGATTTGCCGGCCGCAGAACTGCCACCCAGTTTCGCGGCTGCGCTGAATGACGACCTCAATGTCGCCGAAGCGATGGCGGTCGTCCACGAACATATGAAGATCGGGCGGCGCGCCCTCGCCGAAAATGATCGTGCTGTCGTTGCGACCCAGCTACAGTTAGTGCATTCGATGTTAGACGTCCTCGGGATTTACCCGGGTGCGTGGGCCGTTGAACGCCCGGGAAGTCAGGCGCAGCAGCGGGCCCTGGATGTGTTGGTCACCAAGACCATTGCCGAAAGGGACACGGCGCGAGCTGATAAAGATTGGGACAGGGCAGATTCTTTGCGGGATCTGCTGACAGAAGCGGGCATCGTTGTTGAAGACGGTGCTGCAGGATCGAAGTGGCGGGTGCGGACATGAGCAAAGGGAACCAGGGGCGACGGGGAGCTCAGCGCCGTGATGGTCGGAAGGAAGGTACCGGCGGGGGACCGCGCCGCGCTCTCGCGGGCAAGGGGCCGACCCCCAAGGCCGAGGATCGGACGTATCACGCGGCCCATCGCAAGAAGAAGGCCGCCGATAAGCGGCGTGCCGATGCTGAAGCGCGCGCTAAAGGACAAATGAAGACCCGTGTGCGGGTCCAGCAGGGCAATGAACTGGTCGTGGGCCGCAACGCGGTGGCTGAGGCCGTCAACTCGGGAATCAAAGTTGAAAGGATTTTCCTTTCCGCCGACCCCGGTGATGGGCGGATGCGGGAAATTGTGGGGATCCTGGCGAATACGGGAGCCCCATTTGTTGAAGTCACCCGGCGCGACCTGGATATTGCCAGTGACGATGCGGTACACCAGGGGATCGGGATCGAAGTTCCCGAATATGAGTACTACGACCTCGACGAAGTGCTCGTCAAATCTTTGAGCGGCAATAGTTTACTGGTGGCAATGGACCACGTCACCGACCCCCATAACCTGGGTGCGGTCCTGCGCTCCTCAGCAGCTTTCGGTGTCGATGGAGTGATCGTCCCCGAACGACGTGCGGCCGGAGTTGGCGTCACCGCCTGGAAAGTCTCTGCCGGTGCCGCCGCGAAAGTCCCGGTCACCCGCGTCAATAACCTGGTTCAGGCGCTGCAACGCTGTAAAGATGCCGGCTTCTTCATCGTCGGGTTAGAGGGCGAAGCGCAGCACGATATCCGCAGTTTCCCCCTGGCCGCCGATCCGCTGGTGCTGGTCACCGGGGCTGAAGGGAAAGGCCTGTCGCGTCTAGTGGCGAATGCTTGCGACATGCTGGTGTCGATCCCCATCGACGGGATGGAATCGCTGAACGCTGCTGTGGCCACCGGTATTGCCCTGTATGAAGTTTCTGCGCAACGGAAGCCTCATCCCGCCTGACGGTCACCTGCGGAAATGCGGCACATTGCGGCTAAACTGCTGTAGTAAGGCAAACAAGTGAGGGAAAATGCCCGGCATTATTGTGGTTGGCACCCAGTGGGGTGACGAAGGAAAAGGCAAAGCAACAGACCAAATAAGTGGTCAGGTTGATGTTGTCGTCAAATTTAACGGTGGAAATAACGCGGGGCACACAGTTGTGGTCGACGGGGAAACCTACGCACTGCACCTGTTGCCAGCCGGAATCCTCAGTCCAGTTTCGACACCAGTTATCGGTAACGGTGTGGTCGTTGACCCGGATGCGCTCTTCGCTGAGATTGACCTCATGGAATCACGCGGCGTGGACACCTCGAAACTATTGGTCTCTGGCAATGCTCACATCATTCCGCCCTATAACCGCGTCCTGGATCAGGCCACCGAGAAACACCTGGGTGACCTGCAAATCGGGACAACCGGCCGCGGCATCGGCCCCACCTACGCCGATAAGATGAACCGGATTGGTGTGCGGGTTCAGGACCTCCTGAACGAAACCATCTTGCGCCAGCGGGTCGAAGCCGCCCTGGAAGACAAGAACCGCATGTTGGTTGACGTCTACGGTCTAGAGGCCATCGACCCCGATGAAATCTCCGAACATCTGCTGTCCTACGCCGAGCGCCTGGCGCCCATGGTTGTCGACAGCTCCCTGTTCATCAACGACGCCCTCGACGCTGGCAAGACGGTGCTTTTCGAGGCCGGACAGGCAGCGATGCTCGACATTGACCACGGAACCTATCCGTTCGTCACCTCCTCATCAGCGACTGCTGGCGGTGCGTGCACCGGCGCCGGCGTGGGACCCACCCGCATCGACCGAGTCGTCGGCGTGACCAAGGCCTACACGACGCGCGTTGGCGAAGGTCCGTTCCCCACTGAACTCTTCGGTGAGGACGGCGACCATCTGCGCGAAATTGGTGGGGAATACGGTGTGACCACCGGACGTCCTCGCCGCGTGGGTTGGTTCGACTCCCTGGTCGTGCGCTATGCCTCGCGAGTCAACGGCCTCACCGATGTGGTCCTCACGAAACTGGACGTCCTGGATGACTACGCCGAAATTCCGGTGGCCGTGGGCTATGAAGTTGACGGTGAGATCCTCACCGAACTGCCATTTGACCAGCCCGGATTTGTTGCC
>CAYFQJ010000003.1:25753-31608 GCA_964345205.1 uncultured Actinomyces sp.
AACCGGTTTACAAAGTTCTGCCCGGTTGGCAGGAGGACATCTCAGGGATCCGGAAGTATGAGGACCTGCCCGAGAACACTCGAAAATATGTCGAGTTCCTTGAGGACCAAATCGGTTGCCGCATCTCGACGATCGGTGTGGGGCCCGGACGTGAAGAAACGATTGTTCGGCACCCGCTGATCTAAGACTCGACTACACCCACACGGCTGTCTGAAAGCAGGTAGCCGTGTGGGCGCCTCCCTGTCCCGGGGTTAGGGCGCGATGACTTCCACTGACTCGCGAACGACCAGTTCCACGGGCAGTTGAGTGTGGCGCCCCGGTACCACCGAATTGTCCAGGACTCTTTCCAAGAGCATTTCGACGGCTCGCGATGCCTTCGCTTGGACGTCCTGGCGGACCGTTGACAGTTGAGGACTAGTTAACTGGCTGGCTTCCAAATCGTCGAAACCAACCAGTGACACGTCCTGCGGCACCCGCAAACCAGCATCGGTGAGGCCGCGCATTAGCCCGAGGGCGGTAATGTCGGCGGTTGTGAAGATGGCAGTCGGGGCACTGTGATCCGCCCCGAGTTGGGCCCCGAGTTCGCGGGCCAAATCAAAAGAAGCGTCCATCTGCCAAAGACGATTTTGTGGTACCGTTACGCCCGACTCTGAGAGGGCCTGGGCGAATCCTTCCCACCTTTCTCTGATAACTCCGACCTCCGCGCGGCGGGGGCCGAGGAAGCCGATGTCGCGGTGTCCGGCCTCGACAAGGTGTTTGCCGGCCAGGTAGCCGCCGCGGTAGTCGTCGATATTGACGGTGTCGAGCGGTGAACCGTGAGCGTAGTTATCGACAAAAACCAGGGGGATCTTGACGGAGGACTGAAGCTCGAAGGCCTCATCGCCCACGATGCCTAACAGTATTGCGCCGTCGACGTTCCAGGTTTTGAGGGCGGAAGTTGTGGCGGCAACGTCGCAGCCCGAGCGGACCATCAGGTAGCGGCCCGACTTGTTGACCGCAGCTTCGACCGTGCCCACGAACTGTGCGTCGTGAGGGTTCGAGAGGGGGTGCTGGGTGCCGGTGGTGTAAACCATGGCGATAATGCCAGAGCTGCCTCCCGAAAGGGCGCGGGCCTGCGAGTTTCGCACGTATCCCAATCGCTCAACTTCACGCAAAACCTTAGCGATTGTGGGGGGCGAAACTTTTCTGTCATGACCATTGATTACGTTTGAGACGGTCATGGTGGAAACACCCGCCGCCTTCGCCACGTCTTCCATGGTGACCATAAAAACCTCCCTTATAGGCACTGTACCGGTAGACTGCCCAGCATAACCAAGATAACCTTAAGTCGTTTAGCGATAAACTGGTAAATCTCGAAAGGACGGTTTTGATGGCACTCCGTATGGCGCCCGCTCAGCCCCAATCAATCGTGGTTTCAAACAACGCCCGATTTACTGTTCTGACTCCAAGTTTGATTCGCATGGAATATTCGCCCATCGGCGAGTTCCGCGATGCGGCCACTCAGACCATCCTCAACCGAGACTTCCCAGTTCCAGACTTTACGACGCAGCCACTGGGGGAGGGCGTGGAAATTCGGACCGCCAATCTCCGGTTGCAATACCGGGGCGGCCCTTTCACCCCCCACTCGCTTTCGGTCGCGATGCGCACCAAAGCTCAAGAACTCCATTTCACGACGTGGCATTTCGGCGACCCCGATTTTCCGCCGACCGACCATATCGCGAACCTCGGCGGGACCGCCCGCACCCTCGACGGGATCGACGGCCCGATCGACCTCGAGCCGGGTCTGGTTTCCGTTGACGGTTTCGTTGCGTTCAACGACACGGATTCGTTGCCGCTGACGGCCGACGGTTGGGTTGCGCCGCGCATCGCTGAGGGAGAGGACTACTACTTCTTTGGTTACGGAACTGACCACCAGGCCGCCCTCGTCGACTACTTCAAGATGACTGGCGACACGCCGCTGTTGCGCCGTGAGACCCTGGGCAACTGGTGGAGCCGCTACTACGCGTACTCGGCGGATTCATACTTGGCGCTGCTTGATGAGTTCGAAAAGCGCGAGATGCCGTTCTCTGTGGCGGTCATCGACATGGACTGGCATCTGGTTGATATTGACCCCGCTTTGGGGAGTGGCTGGACCGGTTACACGTGGAACCGCGACCTCTTCCCGGATCCGGAAGAGTTCCTCGCGGAACTGCACCGCCGCCACATGATCACCACTTTGAATGTGCACCCCGCGGACGGGATTCGCAACCACGAAGAGCCGTACGAAGCAATGGCCTTGGCGATGGGCGTGGACCCCGAATCGGGAGAGGAAATACCGTTCGATATCGCCGACCGCAAATTCGCTGAGGCCTATTTTGAACACCTGCACCACCCGATCGAAAAGCAGGGTGTCGATTTCTGGTGGGTGGACTGGCAATCCGGAACCGACTCGGCCATCGAGGGGCTTGACCCGCTGTGGCTGCTGAACGACCTCCACTTCAAAGATTCGGGACGTAACGGTGAGCGCCCCCTGACGTTCAGTCGTTACGCTGGTCCCGGTTCGCACCGCACCCCAATCGGCTTCTCGGGTGACACGGTGATTTCTTGGGAATCCCTTGACTTCCAGCCGTACTTCACCGCGACCGCCGCCAATATTGGGTACTTCTGGTGGAGCCACGATATCGGCGGCCACATGCTCGGCGTCAAAGATTCAGAGCTGATGACGCGCTGGGTGCAGCTTGGTGTTTTCAGTCCGATCATGCGCCTCCACTCGTCGAACTCACCCTTTGGCAGTAAAGAACCGTGGCTCTTTGGTCGCGAGGCAGAACGAATCATCGGCGACTATTTGCGTCTACGTCACCGCCTGGTTCCGTATCTGTACACCGCGATGTGGCGGGCTCACACCGATGGCGTCGGCCTCGTGCGTCCCATGTACCATGACTACTCGACGCACGAGGAAGCGCATCACTACCAGAACCAGTTCCTTTTCGGACCGGACATGCTGGTCGCGCCGATCACCAGCCCCATTGGCGAGGGTGGATTAGCTCGGGTCGATGCGTGGCTGCCTGCAGGAGAATGGACCGATATTTTCACCGGTCTGACCTACCGCGGTGGTCGCAAGGTCGCACTGCTACGGAACTTGGATCAGTTCCCCGTCTTAGCGCGTGAAGGGGCGATCATTCCTCTGGCGACCGACCCGTTGGCCCCCGTGGGAGACACGCCCTCCGAAATCGAGTTGCTGATCGTTCCGGGCGCTGATGGGACCGCCGATATGATCGAGGACGCGGGCGATGCCGAGCCACTGACGACCCGTTTCGAAACGGTTTGGGGGGACGGTCAGCTCCAGTTGCGGACCACCCCCGGCAGTGGCGTCCAAATTGCGCGCCAGCTGACGTTGACCCTTCCCGGTTTTGCGAAGGCCGATGCTCCGACGGTTGACGGGGTGAAGGTCGAGGGCGACTGGGTGCAGGTCGGGAACTTCTTACAGTTCAACCTGGGGAATGTAAGTTTGGGATCCCTTATCGAGGTTTCTGGGTTGGTTACTGATGCGGAGCTGCGAAACCGCATGGTTTACGACCTGATCGACGGGGGACAGATCGCTTTGACCGCGAAAGAAACAGCTTGGGATTCATATCAGCACGCTGTTTCTATCGGGGACCCCGCGGCGGCGATCGCCTCATGGATGGCAACTGACATGTCACAGAATCTTCGTGACGCGCTAGTAGAGATTGTCACTGCCTGACAGATAAGCGCTGGCGGCCGATCCGGGGGGAAAGTGGATTGGCCGCCAGCTCTCTGTTTTAAGGCTTTAGGGAGACAGTCCGGTTCTTGCGGCGCACGCCTTCCGACCGACTCCTGCCCGGCGCGTCACCCTAGTCCTCCACTTTGAGGATCCCGTAAGCCCCCATTTCCGCCAGGCTCATAATGTGGTTCACGAACGGGTAGTGCCCGGCCTCAAGTGGAACCGTTTCGATGAAACCACCTTCAGCGGGTAGCAGTGACAGCACTTGCGCTCCGACGTCGACGCCGCGGTTGACCCGGTAGGTGCCCTTGGACCAGACAGTGCCGCCAAACCCACCTTCCAGGCCGCGCCCGGCAGCCAGCGTCCCATGACAATTGGGGCCCCTTCCAGTTGGAGGGCGGTGAGTACCACGGCGATGGCGCTGGCGGCCGGAGCAATGAAACCGGCGCGGCGCCAACGGAAACCGTGGGCCAGGAGAGGCCCGGCGCGTTCGAGGGCGATCAGGGTGCCCAGGAAGCCGAAGACCATGAGGATGCCGTGGACTGTGGCCAGTTCCGTATTGGGCAGCGGAATGTCGAGGCCGAGCAGGAGGAGGGCCGCTAGCAGGCCAAGAATTAGGGAGACTCCCGCTGTTAGGAAAAGGAGGATGCGCACCCAAGCGACTTACCGGTTCATGATTGTCTCTCACCGGCAGGTGCCCCCCGCGATGGGGTCTTACCAAACTAGTGGCACCAGGCCCAAAGCGCCTGTCGGCGCGAATGCCGCTCGTAGCGGCTCAAGTTGGAGCCCGGGGCAATGGGACCTGGTGCCTGATTTAAGTGTACTAGACGTCGTTGCCAGTCGCGACTGGACCCAGGACAACATTGGCCCACGCGCCGTGTAGTGATTCTTGGTCGGAGGGTTGGAACAGTCCGGCAAGTACATCGCGGTACAGCCGAGAAAGTTCATTCGAATTGAAGTAGGAAGCGCCACCGCAAGCGCGGATCGCCTGGTTGACAGCTTCCAGTGATGCCTCACTGGCCGAGTTCTTCGCCGCCGAGAGCAGAGGCATCCACATGTCGCCCATATCTACGCCCTCGTCAAAATTGCGGGCGAGTTCACGAATCTGCGGGCCGACGGCCGCCATCAGCAGAGCACCTTTTGCGAGGCGCCACCTGATGTCAGGATCGTTGCTGTAGGTAGTCTGGTGGAGGACGCTGCGGCGGTGTTTGACGTATTCGGCAGCCACTTCGATGGCGCGTTCACCAATTCCGCTGTAGGTCGCGGCGAGGAGCAGCTCAAAGTTGGCGAAGATACCGAAAACTACCGGGTTCATTGAGGGGCCCGGGTCGGTGACGGTCAGAACGTAAGAGGCGGGAGCGCCCTCGAGGACGGTCGTATTCGACTGGGTGGCGCGCATTCCCACCACATTCCAGTCGTCCTTCATGGTGAAGCCACCATTTTTCCGGTCGAGGATGGCGAAAACGCTCTGCGGCTGCTCCGGGTTGGTGCTGTCCTTCCCGAATGTTAGGAGGCGGCTCCAGGCGGGTGCCATTGAGGTGAAAACCTTGGTGCCGGTGAAGCGGTAACCGTGCTCCTCGTCGGGAGTGGCGTCAGTCAGCGAGCCGAAGAGGACCAGGTCGTTACTGGGTTCCGAAATTCCGAAGGCGAAAAGTTCACCCGCAACGGCCTCCCGCAGGATCTGTTCGCCCTTGACCATGCCGCTACGAACCATGTGGCGGCCCACACCGACGATGATCTGGTGCATGTTGATGGCCAGCGCTGTAGCCGGTGCGGCTTTCGCCAGGCGCGTTTGTTCCGCACAGATCTGCTCCAGGTTGAGGCCGCCACCACCGAACTCGGTGGGGACAAAAGCCGCAAGGTAGCCGGCGGCGCGCAACTCGTCGATATCGGCGGTGGGGAAGAGGTTATCGCGGTCGTATTCAGGGGCGCGGCGGTGAATTTCGGCCAGCAGAGTTTCGGGTATAAACGCCATTCTGGTCCTCCAGAGTACGTGCAGTGGGGGATTGATTCTTAGATCCACCTTACCTCCCGAAAGTGGGCTTCCGGGGTGAAGGTCCCAATTTGAGAAAGGAGGCGGTACTCTAAAGGCATGTTTGAACTACCAGAAAACCTACCCCATCAACTCTCAACC
>CAYFQJ010000004.1:0-10115 GCA_964345205.1 uncultured Actinomyces sp.
CCGCGGCTCGCATCGTGCTGATCGCGGCACGATGGCTGTCACCGCTGGTGACAAAGCAAACGCCTTTTAGGAGATTCCCAATGTTCGCTTCATGCTCTTCCAGTCAACGCTCGATGCGTGCGGAAGCTATGGCGTGTTGTCGAATGTGTAGTGCGATGCGCTAAGCATCCCTTTGTGCCTGTCGTAAACCCAGTTCTCTGGGTCGCAGTGTATTTTCACCCCCTAGTTCGGTAAGAAAAGCTCGCCGCTAGGTCGCCCCGATTTGTCGCAATAGCTGGACTTTCGCTGGGCAAATGAAGCCACGCAAATACCTCTATTTGTGTTGCCTAAAAACACCATTTTTGCACCCCCTCAAATTAGCGAACCAAAAAACAGGAGATAACCATGTCTGCATGGAGTAAATTTGACCGTTTTGAAGCCACTCTCCACAACGAACTGGCAGATCGCACCCCCGTGGCTGCTTGGGGACACTTCGTTCCCGAGGAACTGCTCCCCAAGAGCCTCGCTGAAAAGACTGCAGACTTCACTGAGGCGTACGACTGGGATTGGATCAAACTGAACCTTCGCGCCACCTTCTACGGTGAAGCGTGGGGGACACACTACGACCACAGCAATATTGATGTCTTCCAGCCTTCGGTCATCAGCGCTCTCATTACGGAACCGGAACACGTTTGGCGCGTGCACCGCGAGACCGGTATCCGATCCAAATCTTTCGCTGACGGTGTCCTCACCACCAAACTTCTAGCCGAAGCGGCCCCCGAGGTTCCGATCGTTCAAACGGTCTTCAACCCTCTGACCTCACTGCTGGAGATTGCCGCTCAGCCATTGGACCTGCGCGATCGGATCGAGGGGTCTCCCTCATTTGCCACTCTCCCTCGCCTGCTTGACGAGCAGCCCGAAGGCGTCAAGTATGCGTTGGGTGAAATATCCGCCGCTTACCTCGCATACTTTGAGCAGCTGAAGGCCGCAGGGGCAACCGGTCTGTTCTACGCCATCCCACCGGCCGGCAATAACCCGGCTCTGAATCGCAACCAGGTTCGCGATATTTCCATCGAGTGGGATCGCCAGCTCATCGGCGGCGCCAAAGAAATTGGTCTCAAAGTCATTCTTCATGCTTGCGGTGAGGACTCTGACCCGCAGGGACTGGTGGACCTTGGGGCCGACGCCCTCAGTTGGGACCAGTCGTCACCTCTGAACCCGGCCATCAACCAGATCCCCGGGATCGTCCCCGTCGGCGGCGTCAACCGACTTGCCGTCGACCGGCAGGAAGTGGAAACAGTGGAACGGGAAGCGGCGAAGACTGAGTCTCAGCTTGCGGGAGTTCCGTACCTGCTCACCCCAACCTGCGCGATTGACCCGCAAATTGGCAACCCGGCTCTGAGCGCTCTCCGAGCTGCAGTGTCCGACCGCGTTGTCGTCGGCGCCTAACTCGCTTCTCTCCACAAACCAAGGAACGAACTGTCGTGGAAAAAACCAATCGCCAACGCGTCCTCTCCCTACTCGCGGCGCCCGCCGTTATTCTAGGTAGTGTTTCGCTGGCTGCCTGCGCCGGGGCTGATGCCGGCAACAAACCGTCCGGAGCTGCTTCCGGTGGAACCCTGATCTACTTAGAACCACAAACATTCAGCGCCCTTTACACTCCCGACGGCGGGTTCTACCCCAACGGTGGAGTTATCAACAACATCACCGACCGGCTGCTGTACCAAAACCCCGAAACTTTGGAGCTGGAGCCGTGGATTGCCACCGAGCTTCCCGAGGTCAATGAGGACGCCACCGAGTACACCTTTAAGTTGCGTGAGGGCGTCACGTACTCCGACGGCACCGCACTAGACGCACAAAACGTGGTCAACAACTTTGACCTCTACGGTCACGGCGACCCGGATCGTAAACTGATCCTCTCCGAAGCGATCAACAACTACGACTACGGCGAAGTGATCGACGAGAACACCGTCACTTTCCACTTCACCGCTCCGTCACCCGGTTTCGCTCAGGCCGTCTCGACCATCAACTCGGGCCTGTACTCCAATGCCACCCTTGAATTGGATGGTAACGGATTTGGTCCTGGCAACGCGGTCAACATCATTGGTTCCGGCCCCTTCGTGATTTCTAGTGAAACCGTTGGGACCGAACTGAACCTGGTTGCGCGTGAAGACTATGATTGGGCTCCGGAATCTAGTGACCACCAGGGGCGTGCTTACCTGGACGGCATCACCTACATCGTCACCCCTGAAGACTCAGTTCGGGTCGGCTCCCTAACCTCCGGGCAAGCCCACATTGCTCGGCAAATAGGGGCACAGGACGAAACGCAGATTACCGGGGCCGGTCTGGACCTGGTTGTCGCTCCAACCAATGGGGTGACAAACGGTATCAACCTGCGTTTCCGCCACCCACTGCTCAAGGACATCCGGGTGCGTCAAGCGATCTTTGCCGGGATCAACCGTCAGGACATTATCGAAACGCTCTTCACTGAGTCATACCCACTGGCGACCTCGCCTATTGCCAGTACCGCACTGGGATATGAGGATCAGTCGGAGCTCATTCCCGAGTACGATCCGGAAGCCGCTGATGCCTTGCTGACCGAGGCCGGGTGGGTCGTTGGCGCGGACGGAATTCGCGAAAAAGATGGACAAAAACTCTCCATTACTTTCAATGAGGCTCTACCTCAGCCGCGGTCCCGTGAGGTCGTGACGAAGATTCAGGAACAGTTGGCATCACTGGGAATCGAAGTGAAATTGAACCCGGGTGATCAGGCCGCTCAGACACTAGCGGCCCAAGACATCAACACGATTCAGGTATTCCACTCCATGGTGGGACGGGCCGATCATGACGTTATCAAAAGCCAGTACCATTCGGAGAACCGCAACGTCCTTCTTAATCGGGACGTAGAGGACCAGAGTATTGGCGATCCGGAACTGGAAGCCCTGCTTGAGGAAGTTGCCAGCACACCTGACAGTGAAGGCCGGGCCGCTGCCAGTGCCAAGGTGCAGCGTCACTTAGTGGAGCAGGCATATGCATTGCCGCTCTTTGAAGAACCCCAAACTTTTGGGGTCCAGAAGAACGTCAGCGGGTTCAAGACCGAATCGATCGGTCGCCCCAGCTTCTACGATGTTCAACTCTCACAATAGGCCCGCGTAGTACGTAGTACAGAGGCATCCTGCTGGCGGGTCGCCGACCTCAAACAAGAACAGTCGCAGGTCTGCGACCTCAAGCAAAATCTAAACAGGAGCAACGAAACAGATGACTAAGAACTTTGTTATCCGTCGCACCCTCCAGGCCGGAGGCGTGCTACTGGCGGCCTATACGGTGGCGTTTCTACTGTTGGGGGCCCTCCCGGGAGATGCAGTTCTTGCTCGTTACGCTGGTCCCGACATGGGCTTGCCCCCCGAGCAAATTGAAGCGATTCGTCTCCATCTGGGAGTTGACCGTCCGCTGCACGTTCGCTTGGTCACGGGAATCGGGAAGTTCTTCACCGGTAATTGGGGGAACTCCTTGGCATCGGGGGCTTCAGTCGGAACGCTGATTGCCACGGCGCTGCCCTCCACTCTCACTCTTGCGCTGTGCGGGTTTATCGGGGCTGTGATCCTCGCCCTCGCCATCTCAATCCTCGCGACCTACGGACGTGTCCGCTGGCTGCGGCAACTGGTCAGATCCTTCCCGCCATTTCTGGTCTCGCTCCCTGTTTTCTGGGTTGGCATCCTGCTCATTCAAGTCTTTTCCTTCCAGCTTGGGTGGGTCCCCGTCATCGGGGCCAGCCCCATCCAGCAGCTCATCCTCCCGACCATTGCCCTCTCCGTGCCGATTGCCGCACCCCTGGCGCAAGTGCTGATCAACTCGATCGACGAAGTTAATCGACAGCCTTTCGTCACTGTGGTTCAAGCACGCGGGGCGCGTCCCGGATGGATTCTCACCCGCAACGTCCTGCGCAATGCCTCGCTTCCCGCGGTGACACTCGGTGGAGTGCTATTCACCGAACTGATCTCGAATGCCGTCATCACAGAAACGGTTTTCGGGCGGCCGGGACTTGGCCGCCTGACCGTCGATGCGGTGGCCATGAGAGACACCCCGGTCATCCTGGCCGTCGTCGTTCTCTCCGCCCTAATTTTCGTGATCATCAGCCTGGTCATCGACCTGGCGTACCCCCTGATTGACCGTCGACTCCGAACGGAGGCTGTCCTATGAGCACTCAAACAGCGGTGCGGAAAACTGAAGTCACACCAACAGAACGCAACCGAAAGTGGCTGGCCTCTGGCCCCCGAACGTTCCCCAAGTGGGGGACCGTGCTGTCGGTAACCGTAGTAGCGGTGGCAATCCTGTGGGCAATCTTCCCCCAACTGTTTACCGGGTACGACCCCCTCGTCAGCACACCGAAAGCGTTGCAACCGCCCTCGTCCCAACACTGGTTCGGGACCGATGCCATGGGACGGGACCTTTTCTCGCGAATGGTTTATGGAGCTTCTAACTCCCTAATCGCGGCCCTCATTGCCGTCCTCGTTGGCGCGACCGTGGGAAGCATCATCGGTATTACCGCCGGGACTGTACGTGGAGCGACGGATACCGTCCTCATGAGAATCGTCGACGTCCTCCTCTCGATTCCCACGCTGCTCCTGTCGCTGAGCGTCATCATCCTGTTGGGCTTCGGGGTCGTCAACGCCGCTATTGCCGTCGGGGTCGCTGCAGTGGCCAGCTTCGCGCGGCTGTCGCGGTCCAAAGCACTGCAAGTTGCCAATAGTGACTATGTCGAGGCCGCCTACGGGTCCGGAGCAACTTTCCTGCAAGTGGTGTGGCGTCATGTTCTTCCCAACTCCCGGGGCCCCATCGTCGCGCTGGCGGCCCTGCAGTTTGGAACCGCAATTCTGGCTGTTTCAACCCTCGGGTTTCTCGGGTATGGCGCGCAACCGCCCACACCTGAATGGGGAGTCATTATCGCTGAGGGGCGTAACTACGTCGCGACTGCCCCCTGGGTGACGTTGCTTCCGGGACTTGTCCTGGTGACCTTGGTTCTTTCGACCAACTATCTGAGCCGCCAAAAACAAGGAGACTGAAATGACCGAGCGTAAATTGCTAGAGGTAACTGACCTGTCAGTGGCGTATGGAGACAAGAAGAGCCACAAATGGGCCGTCCGAAATGCCAACCTCACCGTGGAAACTGGGAAAATCACCGGAATCGTTGGGGAATCAGGATCCGGGAAGAGTACGCTCGCTCGCGCTGTCGTGGGCCTGCTGCCCGGGAACGGGAAAGTTCACGGCGGATCGGTTCGATTCGGTGGCCGCGAACTGCTCGGTCTGAAGAACCGGGACTGGTATGACTTGCGCGGTCGGGATATTGGTTGGATTCCTCAGGATCCGACTCTGTCGTTGAACCCCATGAAGAGCATTGGCAACACAGTTGCCGAGGCACTGAAGATTCACGGCTGGGGAGACCCCGCCAAGCGGCGGCAGCGAGTTTTGGAACTGCTGGAACGAGTTGGGTTGGACAACCCCGAACTGCGTGCCGGACAGTTCCCTCACCAGCTCAGCGGTGGAATGAAACAGCGAGTGCTAATTGCTTCGGCCCTGGCGTTGAAACCGCGGTTGGTGATCGCGGACGAACCCACGAGTGCGCTCGATGTGACCGTGCAGAAAACCATCCTCGACCTGCTGGATGAAATGCGCGAAGATTTGAACACTGCAGTGCTCCTAATTACGCACGACCTGGCCGTGGCGGGGGAGCGCGCCGACCACCTGGTCGTCATGGAGCAATCTAAGGTTCGCGAAGCGGGTCATCCGACCCAGGTTTTGGGGCGGCCGCAGCACGTCTACACGCGGCAGTTGCTCGCGGATGCTCCCTCGTTCTCGGCCGCTCCCATCGGTCCAGTCCAGACGGTCGGGGGAGTCCTGCTCCGAGTCCAGAATCTGCGGCAAGAGTTTGTCGGACCGCAGCAGAAATCCTTCCTCGCTGTCGACGACGTTAGTTTCGATGTTAATGAGGGCGCAACGCACGGGATTGTTGGTGAGTCCGGGTCGGGGAAAACCACCACGGGGCGAGCCATCGCAATGTTCCAAAAGCCCACGGCGGGGACCATTACCCTCGGGAGGAAGAACCTGCTGGGGCTGAGTAAGCGTGAGCAGCGAAATCTTCGTCCCGAAATTCAGCTAGTTCACCAGAACCCGGCGAATTCTCTCAGTCCGCGGCAGAAAATTGGCCAAATCATTGGCGAACCGCTGCGTAACTATCGCGAGCATTCACGAGTGGAAATTGATCGGCGGGTGCGTGAACTTCTGGACCTGGTTGGTCTGCCGCAGGCCTCCGCTGTCAAACGTTCCGCGGAACTGTCCGGTGGGCAACTGCAGCGGGTAGCGATCGCTCGAGCCCTCATCCTCGACCCGAAATTAGTTGTCTTCGACGAGGCCGTTTCCGCCCTAGATGTCACGGTTCAGGCGCAGATTCTTAGACTCTTGCGGAATCTTCAGGACGAACTGAAGTTAACCTACATTTTCATCTCTCACGACTTGGCCGTGATGCGACAAATCGCGCAGACAGTTTCGGTGCTCAAGGGCGGCCAACAGGTGGAGGGCGGCCCAACTGAGAGGGTCCTGCTTGATCCTCAGCATCCGTACACGCAGAGCCTGATCGGTGCCGTGCCGCGAGGTCTGCCACGGCCCGAAAACCAACGGCGCAGCAGACAACTTGAGTTGGCGGCGATTGCATGAGCCCGGTTGCCAGCCTCGACCAGTTCGAGCTCACGCTGCAGAACCTCAGGATCTGCCAGGAGCTTGTTATCGACTGTGTGAATCAGGAGGTGACACTTGAGGGAAAACTGATCCCCCTAACGACGCAAGAAAACCGTATCGTCATTTTCATGGCGCAGCGTCCCGGGCAGCCTATTAGGCGCGAAGACCTGCAACGTGAGCTGTGGGGACCTTCCCGGCACGGGGAGGGACGGACAATCGACGCCTATATTGCGTCCATCCGAGCCAAAATCCAGCTGCCCGCACTCATCATCACCGTCAGATCCGTTGGATACAGTTTCAACGTCGCCGGCAGTGGTACAGGGAAACAACCATTCGAGGTCGTCATCATCCCACCACAAGAGTAGGACGAAGCTCCTGACGCGGGTGGGGCGCATGCGAAGTGGGAGAAAAGGCTGGCGCGCTGTCTTCTTGAGATCAAAAGCGCCAGATGGGCGACGATTGTTGCGTTTACCGTCCAGGTAGTGCGGATAGATGGCGTCTGGCCGTAGAGTGCGGCTGGGTTTTCGCCGGAGAATAGCTGTGAATATCCTCCGCTTCGGCGTGTCGGAACGGGCGCAACGGTTGAGCGCTGCCTAGTGGAACTGTTAAGCTGGCTCCTGACGCTCAGCGTCCACTCTGCAACAAATTCATAGGAGGAATCTGTGCAACGAAGCAGGACTCTCCCGGTGCTTGCATCACTGGGCCTAGTGGGAGCAGGGATGGTGGCCAGTTTTTCCGCACCCTCCGCAGCTGCCATTCCAATTCCAACAATATCCGTCATCGGTACCATCAACGCAGACATGGGCTGTGACGAATGGCAGGTCGATTGCGCTGAAGCCGAACTGACCTACGACGTTGAATCCGGTCTTTACATCGGCGAATTCGACATTTCACCGCTCAGTTCCAGCGGCACTCCGCACGAATTCAAATTCGTTCAGGACGGCGACTGGTCAGCCGGAAACTGGGGAGAATACGGCGTCTTCGAAGGTGCAAACATTAAGTTAGAGCCGGCCGAAGCTCCCGACAAGACTGTCTTTATTTTTGAGCCAGCCGCGGAACCAAACGGAAGGGCGCAAGGCGTTGCCGGTGCCACCAGCTCATTCTACCGAGCTGTTGGCAGCATGCAGGAAGCTTTCGGCTGTGCCGGCGTTTGGATGCCGGAGTGCTATCTCTCGGTCCTGTTCCCCCAGTCGGCCGATACGCTTTCGCGTACCACGACCAACATCCCAGAGGGAAGTTACGCCTTCAAGATCGTGCGTGCCGATAGCTGGAACAACGCTTACACATGGGGAGAAGGCGGAGGAACGCCCGGTTCAGACATCCCATTTGTGACCGGTCCTAATGAACAGGTCGTCTTTACTTTTGATCGGACTAACAATATGCCTGGTGTTCAGGTTGAGAACCCGCCACTTCCCGGCACTGGCCGCGACAATGCGTTGTGGATTGAAACAGCTACTGTTGCCTGGCCCGAGGCTCTGGCAACTGACTCGTCTGCCTTCACACTTGTGGGTCACCCGGACATCATTGTCACTCCAGGGCAGCTGACTGAAGAACAAAAGAAGGCTTTCCCCCGCACCAGTAAAGGGTTCATGGCTCTACACCTGTCTGTGGACGGAGAACCACTCGCACCGGAGGTAGCAGCAGAAATCCTCAAGGGACCCATTGTTTTCGAAGCCACCATTGACGACACCGTCGAGGCTTCCACTGGAGCTCAAATTGCCGGAGTCATCGACGATATCTACGCCGACGCAGCTCAAGTTGATCTTGGTCTGGTGTGGAACGATGGAGTCCCCACGCTGAAACTGTGGGCACCAACCGCTACCAATGTTGAACTCCAACTGTGGGACGCTGGCTCTACGGGCGCTCCGAGGGTTGTTCCCGCCACTCTTGACGAGGCAACCGGAGTTTGGACTGTTGTCGGAGATTCCAGCTGGCGCGGATCAGAGTTCCTCTGGGACGTTAACGTTTGGGTTGACTCTGAAGGCGAAGTTGTCAACAACCTGGTCACCGACCCCTATTCAGTGGGTCTGACCGTAAACTCGCTTCGCTCCGTAATCGTTGACCTCGACGATCCGACCTGGATGCCATCCGGATGGGCAACCACTCAAGATGGACTACCAGTTCTGGGTACCGACGCCGAGCAGTCGATCTATGAACTTCACGTTCGTGACTTCTCGTCAATTGACCAGACTGTCAGCGAAGCGAACCGTGGCACCTACATGGCGTTCACCGAAACCGGTTCGAATGGCATGAAGCACCTTAAAGAGCTGGCTGATGCAGGAATGACAACCGTTCACCTGCTTCCCACTTTCGATATTGCCACTTCAAGTATCCCTGAGCTGCGTGCAGACCAGCAGATTCCGAACATCCCCGCTGATGCCGGACCCGCTGGAACAGCACAGCAGGCCGCAGTGGCCGTCGTGCAAAACCAGGATGCATTTAACTGGGGCTACGACCCTATGCACTGGACAACACCTGAAGGTTCCTACGCCACCACCGGTAACCAAGACGGCGGAGCACGTAACCTTGAGTTCCGCGAAATGGTCAACGCCCTGCACCAGTCAGGTCTCCGCGTTGTTCTGGACCAGGTATTCAACCACACGGCAGCAGCCGGACAGAGCGACATGTCGGTACTCGACAAGGTCGTCCCCGGTTACTACCACCGCTTGGACCTCAATGGAGAAATTGAGACATCCACGTGCTGCCAGAACGTTGCCACGGAAAACATCATGGCCGAGAAGATGATGATCGACTCGCTCGTTACCTGGGCAACTGCCTACAAGATCGACGGTTTCCGTTTCGACCTCATGGGACACCACTCGCTCCAGAACATGGTCAACGTGCGTGCCGCCCTGGACGAACTGACCGTTGATAAAGACGGCGTCGACGGTAAGTCAATCTACCTCTACGGTGAAGGCTGGGACTTTGGTGAAGTAGCCGGTGGAGCGCTTTTCCAACAGGCAATCCAAACCGAAATTGCTGGCACGGGAATCGGCGCGTTCAACGACCGACTCCGTGACGCTGTTCGTGGCGGTGGCCCCTTCGATGAAGACCAGCGTAGCGAGCAGGGCTTCGGCACAGGACTGTACACAGATCCGAACGAAACTGCCCTAGCCGCGCACACCGAGGACGAACTCCTTGCTAACCTGCTACACAGCACGGACCTTATCCGTCTTGGCATGGCCGGTAGCCTGGCTGACTACGAGTTCCTGACGTCCGACGGCACCGTCAAGCGCGGTGTTGAAATCAGCTACAACGGGGCGCCAGCTGGGTATACAGCGGAACCTCAAGAGGCCGTAAACTACGTTGACGCACACGACAACGAAACCCTGTTCGACAACAACATTTGGAAGATGCCCACTGACTCCACGATGGAAGATCGTGTACGTATGGATGCCTTGGCA
>CAYFQJ010000004.1:10125-15053 GCA_964345205.1 uncultured Actinomyces sp.
CGCTACAGTCACACTGGGACAGTCACCGGCCTTCTGGCACGCGGGTTCTGAAATCCTGCGTTCCAAGTCCCTGGACCGTGACTCGTACAACTCGGGAGACCACTTCAACGAAGTTGACTGGACACTCGAAACGAACGTTTTCGGCTCAGGACTTCCCATCGCGGAGAAGAACGAGTCCAAGTGGCCCTTGATGAAACCACTGCTGGAGAACCCGGAGAATAAGCCGGACTCCGAGGCAATGCAAGCCGCCTACGGCATGTCGTTGGATCTGCTGAAGATCCGCAACTCGACACCGCTGCTAACACTCGGTACCGCTGACCTGATCAAGGAAAAGGTCACCTTCCCGAATGCTGGGCCGGAAGCCACCCCCGGATTCCTCGTCATGGCAATTGATGACAAGCAGGACGACACAAGCAGCGTTGATGTTGATGCTGATACCGATGGTGTCCTGGTAATCTTCAACGCCAGCCCCGAACCAATTACGGAAGCGATCGATGACCAGGCTGGACGCGCCTACGAACTGATCGGTATCCAGAAGGACGGGTACGACGAAGTCGTCAAGGGGACCAAGTGGGATGCCTCGACGGGTACCGTTACCATCCCAGCTCGCACAGTGGCCGTTCTGGTTGAGGAAGCTGGTGCAGTGCCGCCAGTTGAACCAACCGACCCACCGGTCGAACCGACCGATCCGCCAGTTGAACCGACTACGCCTCCAGTTGAGCCCACCAAACCGCCCACAGCGGGTGGCGGCTCTGGCAGCGGTCTAGCAACAACTGGTGCCAGCACCGCTGGTCTGATCGCCCTGGCAGTTCTGCTGGGCGCCGCCGGACTTGGCCTTTTGGCTCGGCGACGTGGTCAGCTAGGTAACTGACACGTCGATTTAGCTAAATAGTTAATTCAAAGGGAACGCCGGTTGTGGATGAAACTCCACGGCCGGCGTTTCTGCGTGTACCGTTACCATGGTGGGGAGTTCCACCGCCACAACATAAAAATGGGGTCCAGAATGCGCCAGCTATCAACGAACCGAATCACTCGACGCAATGTTTTTCAGTTTGGGGCGGCCATCCTCGTTTTCGTCCTCGTCATCGGAACCATCAGCGCCATTGCGACCGCACTATCGCCTGCCGCGAAAGGAGCCAAACGCTCCGACGTTACAGCTGTTCTTTTCTCGTATCCGTGGGAAACCATTGCCGAGCAGTGCGAGACTAATCTGGGTCCCGCCGGCTACGGTTTCGTGCAAACTTCTCCACCTCAGGAACACATTGAAGGTGACCCCTGGTGGACGTACTATCAGCCAGTCTCGTACCAGTTGGAATCGCGTATGGGAACCGCCGAGCAGTTCCAAGACATGGTGGACCGTTGCAACGCAGTCGGTGTTGGCGTCATCGTCGACGTGGTAATCAACCACATGACAGGGCAGACCGGCGGCGTCGGTTTTGCGGGCTCCGTTTTTGAACACTACAGCTACCCGGGTATTTACGAGGACGAAGATTTCCACGACTGTCGCAAAGGGATCCTGTCCTACTACGTCCGGGAAGACGTCCAAAACTGCGAACTGGTTGGTTTGGCCGACCTCGACACTGGATCAGTCAAGGTCCAAGAAACCCTAGCCGAATATCTCAGCACGCTGGTTGATATCGGGGTCAGCGGCTTTCGCATTGACGCCGCCAAACACATTGCTGCCGACGAGATTGAAGCTATTCTCTCCCTCGTAGATGGTCGCGAAGATTTGTATATCGTGCAAGAAGTCATCGGCGCTCAGGGTGAGCCGATAACTGCCGAAGAGTACCTATCGGTTGGGAACGTGCAGGAATTCAATTACGGGTACATGATCAAAGAAGCGTTCACAGAATCTCGGATCGACTGGCTCATTAACGATGAGGGCATTGGCGAAAGTTGGGGATACCTCCCTTCAGAGCAGGCGGGAGTTTTTGTTGATAACCACGACACCGAGAGAAACGGTGACACACTTTCAGCTGCTGACGGGCGCATTTACGACCTAGCGCAGGTCTTCACACTCGCATGGCCCTACGGAATGCCCGCCATCCAATCGGGATACGTCTTCAGCGATCGTGATCAGGGGCCCGTACTCGACGAAGATGGGATGGTCGTGGCGCCAGCTCCAGGAAGCAATGGCTGGACCTTCAAACATGCGCAGAACGAAATCCGTAACATGGTCGGCTGGCGCGCACAAGCCGGGGACTCGCCAGTTACCGACAAGTGGACGAGTGAGGACAGGAAGTCACTGGCCTTCAGTCGCGAAAATCAGGCTTTTGTCGTGATCAACAATGGCGAAGAACCACTAACGACGCAGATCCCGACAAGCGTGGCCGATGGCGTTTACTACAACCTGATGAGAGCCGAAGAGCTCGCGCCAGGGCAGTGGTCCGGGGGCACCATAACCGTGCGTAACGGTGCCGCACAGGTCAATGTAGGCCCTCAGGAAGCTGCGGCCCTGCACGTGGGTGCGCGAGCCTCGCGAGAATGTGTGGAACAGGGAGCGCCAGCGGCACTGACGGAACTGTCCGTAGAAGCAAAAGGGTCCACCGCCTCGCTGCAGTGGAGCCGCGCGGTGGGGACCTGCGGCGTGAGCCAGTATGTGCTGACGCAAACGGATACCGAGGGCGATACCCAAACATTCGAAACTACGGGCACCGCACTCACCCTGACCGATTTGCCCGGCGGGAACACGCTGACCTATACGGTTCAGGCCGAAAACTACGCGGGGGAGCTGTCCGAACCATCCCCGGAAGTTTCCATCACCAGTTCGGCACCAGAGGGCGAATACTTCACGACCGTTTACTACCGGGCCCCCTACGGCTGGGACCATGCTAACTTGCACTACCAGGCGGGGAGCTCCGAGTGGACAGAAGCTCCCGGGGTAGCGATGGAAGCAGTCAGCGAGTGCGAAGCCGGAGACAGATGGTACCGACTGTCGGTTTCGAACCGCAGCGGCGCGCCACTGACCTTTGTGTTCAACGAAGCGGGAATCACCTGGGACAACAACGACGACCAGAACTACTCATTCGTTGGCGAGGTCGTGTCGGTGAATGACGGAAAAATCTCCGCTGTGAACCCCTGCGGTGATGAACTGCCACCAAGGCCTGAACTGGATAACGACAGCGGATACCACCAAGCGGCAGGGTCCGTCATTCTTCCCAGAACAGGATTGGTTCGTGCCGCAGAGTTCCTGGCTCCCGTTGTGGTCCTCGTAATTGCTGCCGCAGGCGCCGCGTACCTCGCGATCCGGGCGCGCCGACGCTAATCTCCGACGCTAATCTCCGAACCAACGGGCGACCCGATGTTTGACTTCGCGGTCAAACGCCTCGTCGTTGTGGTTTTGCTGCAGCCAAGTGGCAAATGAGCCGCCGGCAACCCCGTCGAGCTGATCGGTGGTCCACTTGGGGTCAGAGATCACGGACAGCAGCAGTTCGGCCGCAGCGTCCTCGTCGCCATCGGGATACAGGAAAGGATAGTTATCCGGCAGCAGCGCCCGGGCCCAGGGGAGGTCGGGGAAGATCCCTACAACACCCGCCCCCAGAGCTTCAATGTAGGTGAGGCCGTAGGACTCATCCGCTGACGTCGCCACGAAAGCCGCGAGCTGCGCCAAATTATCGTAGTAGGCGGCGCGACTGGTGTGGAGGGGAGACGGCGAAATCCAAGGGAACTCGCGCAAAAGTCGGGGCGCGAGTCGGTCCAGATCAACGTCATCCAGCTGCATCTGGACGTTGACGGGGATCCTTTGGCGGACCTTTTCTACGATCCGCAAGAAAACTTCGGGGCGCTTCCGGTCAGAAAGATAAATCGCTGGATAAAGAACGGTCGGAACGGTGTGGGGTTGGCGCGCCTGAACGTGGTCCAGGCGGAACCCCAAATTGACCCAACCCAGCCGGGCCTTCTGCGCCAAACTGGGGACAACCAGTTGCCGCACCAGGTCGTCGACGCTTGTCGCCACGCGTTCAGAACTGGCAAAAGTGGGAAAGAGTGCGCAGGACAAAGCAAGTGCAGCTTTTTGAGTTTCGGGTGCGTCCGGTTCAATTGGGAACCAAATGAAGTTCAAAATATGCGCCCCTTCACCGCCCGAATTGATCAGGATTTGTTCCCACAGCACGGGGGAGTCGGTGACGTCGAAGTTGATGATCAGAGTATCCGCGGGGTCAATATGGTCCAGGGGAACCACCTCGAAACCGTCCGCCTGCTGCCACGTGGGGCCCAGCAGTTGAGCATCGGGGAAGAGGCGAAGAAATCTTCGCACTAAAGTGGCACCTGCATCCATTCCGGCAATACGGCCCTCAGCGTCGACAACCGTAGCGTTCCTTTTGATGGCTATGTTCATGGCGGTCTCCTTTGACAGCGACACTGCGGTCATTCCAGGCTACCCCAAACTCGATTGAGTGCGAGGACGATCGGGGTGACGGTCCAGATTGTTACCGGCGGGCCGACCTGACAAGTTCATCGACAACTTCGAGCAGACCGGAAGCCTCCGGAAGGTAACTCGAGTCGGGATCCCAATCAGCGAAAACCGCCTGATAGTACAGGCCATCACCCAGCAGCTTCACTGCCAAGGCAATGGAGGGGTCGTCAATCTGGTCTTCTAAGAGCTGTAACCACTGTTGGGAAGCTCGCTGCAACGATTCTTGGGCGCGGGGCAATTTAGCGTCATGGAGGCGAGAGACAGCGGTGAGGCAGCGGTCCAGCTCCGAGTTATTGAAGACCGAGGACGCCACGTAGTAGCGGGCCGCGCCACCGGGAGCGGTGCTCATCGCCTCCAAATCAATCGTGATGAGGCCGTCCAGTCGGTCGCAAAGTCCCGAGACCAGGGCTTCTTTGGACGGGAAGTGGTAAAGCAACCCACTTTTGGAAAGTGCGGTATCTCGAGCCACAGCATCGAGGGTCGCCGCGCGCTCGCCCTCGGTGTTAAGCAGGTT
>CAYFQJ010000004.1:15063-21624 GCA_964345205.1 uncultured Actinomyces sp.
GTCGAGAATTCGTTCTTTCGTGGGTTTCATAACCACAGCCTACAAGATAGTTGCCACTAAACCGACTGGTCGGTACAGTAGTTTCGAGAAGTTCGAAACCGCATCTGACCGGCCCTTCGAAACCAGCAGACCAGGGGCCAGGGGGATGCGAAACAACCAAGAGGGGTGCCGTGAGTTTAGCGGTCGAGCCAAGGTCGGTGGGTAGTGAAGCGCAGCGCGCGACGAGACGCGACTGGGCGGCTTTAGCCACCCTCATGCTGCCGGTACTCCTAGTTTCCATCGATGGAACAGTTGTTAACTTGGCGCTGCCGACAATCTCGCTCGATCTGGGGACGTCCGGCACGATGCTGTTGTGGATCATTGATGTTTACGCCCTGGTTCTGGCCGGGCTGTTGGTGACGATGGGGAGCCTGGCGGACCGCTTTGGTCGCAGACGACTCCTGATGCTGGGCTCTTTCGGTTTCGCGGTCATGTCGGTTGTCGCGGCCCTGTCGACAAGCGGGGCCGGCCTGGTTGCTGCTCGCGCCGGTCTGGGCCTCTTTGGTGCCATGCTGATGCCTTCAACCCTTTCGATCATTCGCAATATCTTTGTGAACCGAAGTCAGCGGCGCCTGGCGCTCGCAATCTGGGCTTCTTGCTTCTCGGTCGGAGCCGCGCTGGGACCACTGGTGGCGGGCGTCCTGCTCGAGTTCTTCACCTGGCATGCTGCTTTCCTCATCGCCCTGCCCATTTTGGCGCCGATGCTCATCCTCACCCCGCTCCTTGTGCCCGAATCACGCGACCCCAATCCGGGCAAAATCTCGATACTGAATGTCGCACTCTCCATTCTGACTTTGGCGCCCCTGGTGTATTCGATCAAGACTTTCGCAACTGAGGGCGCTGTTCCCAGCGCTTGGATCGCAATGGCCATTTTCTTGCCCGCCGCGATCTGGTTCGTTTCCCGGCAGCTCCGCAGCGCCAACCCGATGCTGGATCTGCGCCTTTTCCGCTCTCCGGCATTCGCCGGTTCCGTACTAACCAACCTCCTGAGTATCTTTGCTTTGGCCGGCTTCCTTTACTTCGCGGCGCAACACCTGCAGTTGGTGCTCGGCTTGCCACCACTGCAGGCCGGTCTGGTGATGCTTCCCGGCTCGATCCTCATGGTGATCTCGGGACTGGGCGTAGTGCCTCTGGCACGGCGTTTCCCGGTGCACGTCCTCGTGGCCGGCGGAGTCTTCATCACCGGCGTCGCCTATGTGGTCTTGGCGTTCGTGGGGCGGGACGCTTCGGCACTGACATTGGCGCTTGTCTTCGCAATGGTTTCATTTGGGCCCGGTGCAGCTGAGACGCTAACTAATGACACAATCGTGTCGTCGGTTCCAGCGGCGAAAGCCGGTGCGGCCTCAGCCATTTCCGAAACCGCGTACGAAGTGGGCTCGGTCCTGGGAACAGCGGTCCTGGGCAGTCTGCTCGTTTCGTTCTATCAGCACAATATTCAGTTACCTCCGGGTTTGACCCGCACGCAGGCTTATCTGGCCAGCGAAACTCTTGGTGGTGCCAGCGTGGTTGCCGAGCAACTTCCCACCGCCGGGGGGCGCGCCCTCCTCGAATCTGCACATGCGGCTTTCGATTCCGGTGTGGTCACTATCGGCATTATCGGGGCCGCCATCATGATGTTCGCGGCATTCCTTTCATGGAAGACCCTGCGGCAGCCTGCGGTGCAACACTAGAGGGGACTGCCAGAGTACGAAGGCTCTTTCAGGGGGATCCGTAAAGTGAGGGTTCGCCGCCGTTCACCAGTCCGTAGTGGTAACTGTCGAGCAGTGCTTCCCACGAGGCTTCGATAATGTCAGTGCCCACACCGACCGTGGTCCACCGTCGAGCGCCGTCCTCCATGGTGATGAGAACCCGAATCAGAGCGTCGGTACCGCCGCGGTCTTCATCGAGGATCCGCACTTTGAAGTTCGTCAAGTGGAAATCAGCAGCACGCGGATAAATCCCGAGCAACGCATCGCGTAGTGCCTGGTCGAGGGCGTTTACAGGGCCGTTCCCTTCAGCGGTCGAAATGTGGCGTCCACGAGCCTGCAGTTTGACTGTTGCTTCTGACTCGCGGAATACGGATTCGGCAGGGCCTTCCGGGTTGATTTCGCGGGTGGTTACTTTCCACGCTTCGACTTTCCAGTACCGCGGCAGCGATCCGAGAGCATCACGCAGGAGCAGGTAGAACGAAGCATCGGCGGCGTCATACATGTACCCTTCGGCTTCACGCGATTTGACGAGCTGAGCAATTTCTCCACTGATATCCGTGACGGCAGAATCTGAGCTCTGCAAGTTGATGCCCAACTCAGCAGCCTTCAATTCGATTGCGGCCCGTCCTGCCATTTCGGATACCAGCATGCGCATGTTGTTCCCAATTTCGTTGGGGTCTGCATGTTGGTAAAGGTCCGCGTTGATCCGAATCGCTGAGGCGTGAAGCCCCGCTTTGTGTGCGAACGCGGAAGCACCGACGTAGGGGTCACGTGTGAAAGCGGCCAGGTTGACGATCTCGGCAATGCGGTTGGAAACCTGCGTCAAACTTTGCAGTTGCTCTTCACTGACAACCTGGTACCCCAGCTTTAGTTGGAGGTTGGCCAGGCAGGTAACGATATTGGCGTTGCCTGTGCGCTCACCGTAACCATTAATGGTGCCCTGGACTTGGGTCGCCCCGGCTTCCACTGCGGCGAGCGAGTTCGCCACGGCGCAACCAGTGTCGTTATGCGTATGAATGCCGATCTTGGTGTCCGTGTGACCGGCTTCGTCGAGGGCGGTCCGCAGTTTCCGGATGCCGTCACCAATTGATCTGGGGAGGCCGCCGCCATTCGTGTCGCAGGCAATAACAGTGCTGGCACCCGCCGCAGCGGCTGCAATGGCCACGTCTAAGCCGTATTGGGGGTCGAAGTCGAGGCCGTCGAAAAAGTGCTCCAAGTCGATCATGACTTCTGTGTCACCCGCACCGGCAGTGGTGAGGAAACGGATGGAGTCGGAAACCATCAGCAGGTTCTCATCGAGGGTGGTGCGCAGGGCGTCCTCGACATGGCGGGGGTCTGATTTGGCGACCAGAGTGATGATGGGGGCACCCGAATTAGCCAGGGCCGCCAATTGAGGGTCATCGGCTGGATCGGTGTGGGCGCGGCGGGTCGCGCCGAAGGCAGCGAGCTGAGCGTTACGCAGCGGGATCTTTGAGGCGCGGGCGAAGAACTCGGTGTCCTTCGGTATCGCTCCGGGCCAGCCGCCCTCAATGATGTGAACCCCCAGACCGTCCAAAATATTGAGGATCTGCAGTTTGTCTTCGACTGAAAGCGAGATGCCTTCCATTTGCGCACCGTCGCGCAAAGTCGTGTCATATATGTGCACAGAGTTCATCGGTCGGTCAGTTCCCCTGGGTGAACAAATTCAGGACGGACATTGGTCAAGAATCTTTTTGCGGGCGGTAAACGCAGACCCTCCACCGGGCCTCGCCCGATTGTGGACGCCAGTCAGAGTCGGAAGCTTCCGGGTCGATCTCCCACTCTGCGTCGACAATTTCGGGTGCGTAGACGATGTGGCGGCCGTCCGTGTCGACCGCTAGGTCTAACTCGGTGACGACAAGCCGGTCCATCTGGTCGAGGGTGTCCGCATAGACACGCGCCCCGCCGGTGACCCAAATTGTTGGACTAGCGGCCTCGGCGGCCTTGCGACGGGCCACCTCTAACGCTTCTTCCCACGATGACGCGGTAACTACTTTGGCACCCGTGGCCTCGAAATCCGGGTTGGAGCTAATGACGATATTTTCCCGTCCCGGGAGCGCTCCACCGAGGGCTTCCCAGGAACGGCGCCCCATGATTATTGGGCAACCGTCGGTTTGGGATTTGAAGAACTGGAGATCCGCGGGAACCGACCAGAGCATTTCTTTGCCGGTTCCGATCACGCGGTTCTTGTCTTGCGCCCAGATTGCGGCAAGTTCAGGATCCGTGCTCACACTGACACCTTGCCTTTGATCGGGGGGTGATGCTGATAATTATGAACGTGAATATCGTCAAAGTCGTAACTGAAAAGACTCGGGGCCTTCGTCAGCTCCAACGTCGGGAAAGGATGCGGCTCGCGGGAAATCTGCTCCTCAACCTGCTTCAGGTGGTTGAGGTAAATGTGGCAGTCACCGCCGGTCCAAATAAATTCGCCCGGCAGCAACCCGGCCTGTTGTGCCAGCATTTCAGTCAGCAGCGCGTACGACGCGATGTTGAAGGGGACCCCGAGGAATAGGTCCGCACTGCGCTGGTACATCTGCAAGCTCAGTTTGCCGTCCACCACGTAAAGCTGGAAGAAGGCATGGCAGGGGAGCAGCGCCATCTGCTCAAGTTCGCCCACATTCCATGCTGAAACCAGCATACGACGTGAGTCGGGATCCGATTTCAGCGTTTCAAGAACTTGCGTGAGCTGATCGTAAACTTCGCCATTCTCGGCGCGCCACTTACGCCACTGCACACCGTAGATCGGGCCCAGATCACCTTCACTGTCAGCCCATTCATTCCAAATTCGGATCCCGTTTTCCTGGAGCCAACCGACGTTGCTCTCACCGCGAAGGAACCACAGCAGTTCACCAACAACGGACTTCAGATGCACCCGTTTTGTGGTGATCAGCGGGAACCCCTTTTGGAGGTCGTAACGCAGCTGGTACCCGAAGACCGAAAGTGTACCGGTACCGGTGCGGTCCTCTTTCTTGGCTCCCGAAGCCAAAACATGGCGGAGCAGATCTTCATATTGGTGATCGATGTGCTCGTGATCGTTGGTGGTCACAAGAGCTCTCGTCCATCCATAGTCGTGTGATGGGGGAGCTCTGCCTGCAACGAACGGGCGATGGTGCAGTTCCGCTCAATCGCGCCGCGCGTTCGGCGACGCAGGGTTTCCGTCTCATCGGCGTCAAGTGCTGCCGTATCCACTTCAAGCTCGACCAGCAGCGACGTATAGCGGTTTCCGGGCTGATCAAAGGTGCCGCTGACGTGCGCTTCTAAAGGAAAGTCCTCTCCGAGGGCGCGAGCCAATCGAACATCTGCTGACATCGCATTGCATCCAGCCAAGGCCAATTTGAGGAGGTCGCCGGGAGTCCACTCTCCCGGACCGTCACCAATATTAATTGTGGCGCCCCGCTGATTCACCGCCGTGTAGGAACGAGTTCCCTGACGTGTCAAAGTGAGTTTGGGAGGTAGATCTTGCTCAGTCATGATGCGAGTCCTTCTTGAAAGTTGCGCTGTTACACGGCGCGTCGGGCGCCCTGGCTACCGCTACGACTGTAGATATTTCTTGGCGGCCGCGAGTTCTCCGTCAATGAGCTGCGGCACAAACCCGATGGCCTGTTTCTCGAGGCGACCGCCGAGCAGGGGAATGCTGATCTTCAGGTCGCCGACCATCTTCCTGCGGGTTGCGTCAGCAGCGATCGATACCAGTGTGCACTCGGCTTTGATATGCACCGGTGCGCCCTTGACATCAACTGAGAGCGTGCCGTTGGCAGCGTCGCCTTCGCGGTGCCAACCTTCTTTGACCGTGATCTTGAGGCCGCCGGACACAAATCTGCGTGCCTGGGCCGGGATCATATCGGCACTTACTGTTCCCGTTGCGCTGATCTCAAGGTTGTTGGTGCCCGTGCCGGTCACATTCAGGATTAGGTCTTGCAGGCCTGTTTCCGCCAGTCGGAGCTCCGTGAACTTCGGATCACCGTACATGGCCCAAATCTTGTCGAAACCGGCGGGGTAAGTATAATTTTCATCGAAGCGCATGAGCGATCCTTTCCAGAAACCGAATTAGTAAGTTTATCCTACGCGTCGGCCCGGGTAACCGCTCGGGCGTCGACGATCACTAGCAGCCTATCCGACGGATGGGGGAAGGTGTAGTTCGACGCTGGTTTGTTAAGCCCCCTATAGGGGGATAAACTGGGCAGATGCGCAGCCTATCCGAACTGGTCGCCAGCTCTCCCATGGTGCCTTTAGAATCGGGAGACCTTGATTGGCTACATTTGCTGATGGCAGATTGGCAAGTGTTGGCAGATCTCTCCGGCGCGGACCTCGTTTTGTGGTTGCCGACTGAGGACGGCCATTTTGTCGCCGTGGCTCTGTGCCGCACCGCCACGTCCTCGACCGTTCATTTGGAAGACATAGTCGGACTGCGTGCCTCACAGCAGCGACGCGAAGCGCTCTCACGGGCGTGCAACAAAATTGAGATCGTGGAATCAGGTCCGGTCAGCTGGGTCGGTTCCTACTCTGTTTCGGTCACCTGTATACCGGTAGTTAACGAGGGGCACTGCATCGCGGTCCTCACGCGCGAAGAGAACTTTGGTGCTCCGATCGGCGCGATGGCAGATATGACGTGGGGCAAAGATGCAGCTCACCAGCTGATGACAATGATTTCGGCGGGACAGTACCCCTATGACACGACCCCCACTGTCACCTCGCGCGGCGTCCCACGCGTGAACGATGGTTTGATCCTCTTGGATGTCAATGGCATCGTAAAAGAAATCACGCCCAACGCTAATTCTTGTATGCGCCGGCTGGGTTTGAAGGGCGACCTGGTTGG
>CAYFQJ010000004.1:21634-24455 GCA_964345205.1 uncultured Actinomyces sp.
TCCCTGGTGGAAGAAATTACTGAGGTCGTGCGTGATGAGGCCGTAATCGACGAGACTTTGGCCGTTGTGGTCATGGGGCGAGCATCATGGCGCGTTGAGGTCGAAGCGCATGCGAATACCGTTTCGATTCGTGCGCTCCCTCTCTTTGAGGGGAAGCGTCGGGCCGGCGCGATTTTATTGACTCGGGACATCACGGAAACGGTGCGCCGCGAGCAGCAGCTTATGACTAAAGACGCCACAATTCGGGAAATTCATCACCGCGTCAAGAATAATCTGCAGACGGTTTCGGCCCTGCTGCGGATGCAGGGGCGGCGTTCAGAGTCCGAAGATGTGAAAATCGCTCTGCGTGATGCCGAGCGTCGGGTCGAAGCCATTGCCACCGTTCACCAGGCGTTAAGCCAAAACGTGGATGAAGTGGTTCAATTTGATGAGGTGGCACCATCACTGTTGCGGATGGCGGCCAATGTGGCCGCCACAGATCAGCGGGTGGAGGTTACTCACATCGGCGAGTTTGGTGTCATTCCCGCCGATTCAGCGTCAGCCTTAGCCACCGTCCTTGCCGAACTGGTGACCAATGCTGTCGAGCACGGGTTAGCCGGACAGGATGGAACTATCACAATTACCGCCCAGAGGCGTGGTAACCAGCTGGCAGTACAGGTCGTTGATGATGGGCGTGGTGTTCCTGAAGGATTCAACCCGGAAGGATTAGGAACCCAAATTGTCCGCATGATGGTCCGCGGTGAGCTGCACGGGAACATTGACTGGGGACCTGGTGACGAAAGCGGCACCAAAGTCACCCTGAATTTGAATATCCCCGAGGCGTGATCCGAGTAAGCTCGGATCTTAGGTTAGGGCGTCGAGTCGGCTGACCGCAGGTATATGTCGGCCGACGCTGGCCTAATACTCCCGGCTTTATGAGGCGCGACGTGCGCGAGCAGCCCGCCGTTTCTTCGAGCGGCGTTCCTCTTCAGACAGGCCGCCCCAAACGCCGGCATCCTGATTGTTTGACATTGCCCAGCGGAGGCAGATTTCTTGCACTTCGCACAGAGCGCAAACTCGTTTAGCTTCGGTTGCCTGCGCAATCGCTGGACCTGTGTTGCCGATCGGAAAGAAAAGTTCGGGGTCAACACTTAAGCACGCAGCTTGGCTACGCCAGTCCATGGGAGGCTCCTTAATTGTCCGAGTGTTTCGACTCGGAAGAAACGGGTCAACGCGTCCCATTTTGGAGCACGCGCGTCCGTCAATCAAGAGCTTCATGGTGTGAACTTCCTTAATTTGAGTGTGGGGGACGTCACCCCTCGGCGTGTTTTTGGGTCAGGAATTATGAGCTGAGTGCCCTGTCCACCCCCAAAATTACGGAGACGTTTCTGGTGTCAACGAGGAGCCCAGAATTCGGAGGCAACGAATGTAGCGACCTGATCCAAGAGCCTAGATTTGGTTGTCGTTGTGACAAAAACCGCAGTATGTCGACAGTGCTATTTTCGATCAAGACGGGCCCCTTTGGGGCTGAAAGTACCTGCATCCAACGGTCCAAAGGCATGACTGTTTTCTTCGAATCTGACGGGTCCGCAGACCGTGAGTGCGGGGTCAAAATAGTCAGGGATTCCTTTTTTAGAGAGATCTCTTGAAAACCCATTACAGTGACCATAGTCCCACTGAAATGGGTGTCGAGGGGCAAGATTTGCGTCGGGAGGGGCTCCGAAACCGGTACCGTTTCCGGTGTCTGATGGAAATTTCGAGGTGCGCTTTGCCAGGGTCGGTCCGGACCGTCCCAGCCCGTGGCCCACGCGCGGGAAAAGTCGACGGATGTGGCTTCGTCTCGGGAAAAGTCGGCAATCGAGGCACGCCCTTGGGGTGCGCCCAGCCGCCACAACCCGGAACTTTCCCAGTCGGCCTCGGACTGTGCAAAAAGCAGTTTTCGCGGTATGTCTGCGCAACGGGCAGAACCTCGGGTATCGATAACAAGTAGGTGGATATTGCCGGCGCGGGCTCGCTGCAGAATTTGGGTCCAGAGCTGTTCTCCTTCAGCACCGAGTCCCTGCGCCCCGAACTCTTGCAGGATGGCTTGCGGTTCAACTACGAGCAGCAAAGTGTTGTCGGCCAGGGCGGCACGCGTCCAGCAGCGAGCGATCTCTTCGACCTGGTGAGGAGCCAGGTCAGCCTCCCATCCGATGTGCACAGTTTCCGCAGTGTTCTCGGCGGGGGAGGGCGAGGGCCCGACACCGACACGGGACGGAGGGCGGTCCGTGGCTAGAGCTAAGTTCCACACCCACAACTGTGCCAGCTCTACCAGCGCAGTATTGGGACCGGGAGGGGCCGCCAACAGCAGTGGCTCACCATTCCACCACAGTTCCGTATGTGGTCCCAGGTGGTCGGGGGATTCTTGCCAACCAAGGAAGATTTGATGCTCCTTGGTTGTGGAGATTTCCGGGAAGGGGCCCGACGGTGGAGGTAGTGCCTCTGGCCAAACGGTGTGGGGCGCGGCATCGAATCCAGGCAACTCGGCGGGCGCGTCCAGGGCCGCAAAGTGCAGTTCAGTTTCGTTCCACAGGGCGCGCCCGGGTAGTCGTGGCAGCTGCGCACCCAAGTCATCTCCACGGACCTGTCGGGACGTTTGTGCTTCGGTGCAGCGCAGGGTGATCCGCAAATCCAACATGTCTCGAAGTTGTGAAGACAGAGCAGTACCGGGACGCTGTGAGCTGAGCACCAGATGGAAACCCAAGGACCGCCCCTGAGCTGCCAGTCGCGAAAGTGTTCCTAAGAAGTGGGGATTATCTTCTGCCAGTGCTTGAAATTCGTCAATGACGACGAGCAGACGCGA
>CAYFQJ010000005.1:0-14293 GCA_964345205.1 uncultured Actinomyces sp.
GGGCCCGCATCCCCTATGACGTGCTCGAAGTAATTTCGAACCGAATTACCAATACGGTGCCGGAGGTGAACCGGGTGGTCCTCGACGTCACCTCGAAACCGCCAGGCACCATCGAATGGGAGTGACCGACAGTGGCAAAACGCCGACGTGAATGGCCCCCTCAGCAGGAGCCGCTGCCGGTTCCGCTGATGGATAACCACACGCACCTTCCCCTGCACGAGGGCGAAATCCCGAATGTTCAGGGGCTGCGGTTGCCGCTCGAAACTCAGCTCCAGTATGCGGCGGACGCGGGCGTTGACCAGATCATCACCGTGGGTTGCTCACTTCCCGATTTGAAGCCGACGGTGGAACTGGCGCGTGAGCACGCTCAGGTGCGGACCGCCCTCGCGATCCACCCCAATGAGGCGGCGCTCCACGGCGGCCATTTTGAGGAGTCGCCGGACGGTTACGACCACCAGGCCGCGGAGCATCACGTCCCCTTAATTGTGGCCCTCGAAAGGGTCTCGGCGCTGCTGTCTGACCCGATGGTTGTGGCCGTGGGGGAGACAGGGCTCGACTATTTTCGAACTGCCGAACCGGGCCGTGAAGCGCAAAAGGAGTCCTTCCGTGCGCACCTCGAAATGGCGCGAGCACACGGTCTTCCCACGCAAATCCACGACCGGGAAGCTCATGCGGATACGCTCCAGCTGTTACAGCAGAGCGCACATCGCGGCCAGGAGATTGTTTTCCACTGCTTTTCTGGGGATGCCGAAATGGCCACCGAAATCGGCAATAAAGGCTGGTACGCGTCCTTTGCCGGCCCTCTGACTTACCCCGCGAATGACCAGTTGCGAGCTGCCCTTTTATCGATGCCCAGAGAATTGGTGCTGGTCGAAACCGACGCCCCCTACCTGACACCGACTCCATACCGCGGGTCGCCTAACGCGTCCTACGTTATTCCCGCCACTGTTCGCCAAATCGCCGAACTGTGGGGGACGGGTCTAACTGCCACCTGCAAGCAATTACGCGATAACTCTATTCGTCTTTATGGACAATGGTGATTAATGGCCCTGGAAATTAACAGGGAAGTGCCTTACGATCGGTGGCGTGTCCACGTATTCGTATTCTGCTTTCCCTTCGCGCCGGTTTGACGACGACTCCGGTGCCCGTCCGGCGACGGTGCTGATCCTTAGTCTGCTGGCTGCGGCTGCCGTTTTGGTGATCGCTGCGTGGGGTGTCCACAGCAGCTTTCGCAGTGTTCGGGTAGCGGTCGACGGCATCGAACGGCCGGTCGAATCATGGAATCCCACAGTCGGTGGAATCATCGAAGCCAGCGGCATCAGCCTTGGCCCCTTCGACACCGTTGCCCTGGGGGACGGAACCGTAGTCACCGACCTCGCTGATCGGATTGAAGACGGCGAAACAATCGATATCTTTGTGGCGACAACAATCGACATGCAGGTCGGGGGAACCGACTCGACGGTCGAGAGTTCCGCCCAAACGGTAGAGGACTTTCTCCAGGAACGCTCCACCTCCGAGGTCGTTATCAGTCGAGCACAGGCCAACCGCGCCGAACTGCCACTGGTCGAAGGCTCGCAGCCAGTGCGGGTCATCGAAACCTCGCGCACCGGGACACGTGAACGCCTGATCCAGGTTCCTGACGGTGATTTCGAGGCCGCTTACGCCGCACTGGGAAGTCCCATTCGGCCCCTCGATGAAGTGTTCTATGGCATCGGTGAAGACGGTGAACTGGAAGTCGAACTGGTTCGCGTCCAACGTGAGTTCTCCACGTTCATCCGCTACCTCCCCTATGAAGAGATCGAAGAGGTAACAACCGATCTCTTTGTCGGTGAGTACATCGTTACCACTGTAGGTACAGCGGGAACGGCGACGCGGAAAGAATGGGTCGAGTCCATTGGGGATTCACCCGAGTTGCGCGTTCAAATCCACGCCGAAGAGATAGTTGAACCCGAAAACTCCATCACCGAAGTTGGCAGCAAGCAGGTAACACCGATTGCCCTGGTAGAAGCCGGAATCGACCCGGCGGCCCGCCTCGTAGAATTGACCGATGACGACGGCTTGGTCTCACGTCGGTATACAGCTCGCCTCGGATCGATCACGTCGGCGGCGGAAATACGGCGGATCCGCGATGACGCCGCGCTCGGCGTGAGAAGCACAGGTGCGGCGATGGCCCCGGTAGGAACGTACTCGGGCAGCGATCCGCAGGCGATCGCTCAGGGAATGATCGGGGCATACGGATGGGGTGACGACCAGTTCACCTGCCTGGTGAACCTGTGGCAGCGCGAATCGGGATGGAACCCGTACGCAGAGAATACTTCTTCTGGTGCCTACGGCATTCCCCAGGCACTGCCGGGGAACAAAATGGCGACGGCCGGAGCTGACTGGCGCACCAACGCGACAACTCAGATCACCTGGGGACTCGGATACATCCAAGGACGGTACGGTAATCCGTGCGCCGCCTGGAACCACTTCCTCAACCGAAACTGGTATTAGGCCCCCCCTTTTTTTGTTCCTCCGGCGGTGAATCCCCAGCTGGGGCCAGTAGCGTGAAGTACCTCGCAAGTCGTCGCTGTAACGAATCTGCTCAACTAACGTGATAGTTGGTGTGAGTGCCCACAAGGCGGTTCGCACCAGTTTTATCGTCAAACTGGGAGCAGTCATACGTGTTCAATTTGCAGCGTTTCGCAGCGAAAAAAACTCAAGCAGTCAACAGTCGTCGCTTCGTCTTCGGTAGCGCCGCCGCAGCTTCACTGGTGGTTGTTGGTATTGCCGGCATCGGAGTGGCATCTTCGCATCACACGGTGCAGCTAACTGCTGATGGTCAAGAGATCATGACCTCGGGTTTCCACTCAGACGTTGAAGACATCCTGGTTGCCAATGAGATCACCCTTGGTGAATACGATGAAGTGATCCCGGCTCTTGACGAACCACTCGGCGCTGTAACCGAAATTGAAGTTCTGCGCGCATACCCGTATCACGTGCAAACCGGCAACGAGCCTTTCTCTGACGCCCAGTGGTCAACAGCGTCCTCACTCGAAGACGTTTATGTTGAAGTTGGCGACGCAGAGCAGGGGCACGCCCTGTCCGTGAGCCACACTCATGTCCGCGAAGTAATTCCCCTATCTGAGACTGCACAGACCGTTACCGTCGTGACCGACGGTGATGAACAAGAAGTTTCCACTGCCGGAAACGAGACGGTCTCCGAGATTCTGGTCGCTGCCGAGATTGAGCCGGAACCAGCTGATGAAGTTCGCCTGCGGTGGGTTGAGGGTGACCCTCAGATCGACGTGATCACCGAAGAGAGGGGTTTCTTCACCGAAACTGAAGAGATTCCCTACGAAACGGAACGGCGTGAAGACCCCAACCGTGAACGCGGCACCGAAACCGTTACCCAACAGGGAGTGCCGGGGCAAAAAACCTTGACGGGTTACCGCCAAGTACGAGGCGGGGAAATCACTGTTTCAGCGGTCCTTTCCGAAACGGTTGACACTGAACCGACCTCACGCATCATCACTGTGGGTACCAAGGTGCCCGAAGTTCCAGTTGCTCCCAGCGGCGGCGATACGTCAGCTCCGAGCACAGCGGGAATGCCGATTGACGGAAGTGTGTGGGCGGCTTTGGCCCAGTGCGAATCGAGCGGGAACCCCACCTTGGTTTACGGCCCGTACCACGGGCTTTACCAGTTCAGCGAATCCACCTGGCGCTCTGTGGGAGGAACGGGACTGCCGTCCCAAGCGTCCCCCGCGGAACAAACAAAACGCGCACAAATTCTCCAAGCCCGTTCCGGTTGGGGACAGTGGCCCGCCTGCAGTGCCCGTTTAGGGTTACGCTAAGGACTTATGGAAACAACCGGACCGTCGCCTCTCTTGGGCGCTGTCGCCATTCGGGAAATTGCGGCTGCTCTCAACGTTCATCCCACGAAGAAACTCGGACAGAACTTTCTTCATGATGCGGGGACAGTCCGGCGCATTGTCGCCACTTCCGGGGTGCAACCGGGGGAAACAGTCATCGAGGTCGGGCCCGGATTGGGTTCGTTGACGCTGGGCCTTCTCGAGGCCGAAGCTCAGGTTTGCGCCGTCGAGATCGACCCGCAACTCGCGGTGGGATTAGAACCCACAGTGGCAAAACGTTACCCGCAGGGTGCCGAGCGGCTCCGGGTCTTTGAAGCCGACGCCCTGACGGTCACCGGATGGTCACAGATCGCTCCCGGCTGGCCTGCACCCAAGCGTCTCATTGCGAACTTGCCCTACAACGTGGCGGTCCCGATCCTCCTGCACTTCCTAGAAATTTTCCCCACCCTCACCAGCGCCCTCGTCATGGTCCAAGCCGAAGTAGCTGACCGTCTGGTCGCTGGTCCCGGTAGCCGCACCTACGGTGTTCCCTCTGTGAAAACTGCCTGGTATGGGACCGCTGTCCGTGCCGGAGCGATTGGGAGGTCCGTTTTCTGGCCGGCCCCGAACGTTGATTCAGCTCTGGTTGATGTGCAGCTTTTCGCCGAGCCCCGCGGTGATGACAACGTGCGAAGCGCGACCTTCAAAACGGTCGACGTGGCATTCGCGCAGCGCCGCAAAATGTTGCGTGCCGCCCTGCGGTCCTGGGTTGACTCCGGTGATGAAGTGACGCTCTGGCTGGCGCAGGCCGAGATCGAGGGAACGCGGCGCGGCGAAACCCTTACCGTCGATGAGTTCATTTGCCTTGGTCGGGTCGCAGCGCAAGCCAGTCCCGAAGTTTTCCCGCACTTGGCCGCTGCGGTTGCGGACCTCGACACTGACCGGCGCTATGGGTAGCCACTCGGCAACGCGAAAGGTGATCGCTTCCGCCCCGGGGAAGGTGAACCTCCTCCTGCGGTCTGGCCCACCCGACTCCGACGGGTACCACCCGCTACTGACGGTTTTCGAAACCGTTAAGCTGCGCGAATGGGTCGAAATAAGTGACCGCGCAGACGCGCACTTCACAGTCCGCACACTGGTTTACGAACCGCATCCTCTGGGGGCAATCCCTCCGCGATTCTCACCTGAGATGACGGCGGTTTTGAAAACTCTACCCCCCGAGCAGCACCTGGCAGTGCGGGCCGCCAAACTTCTGGCGCAACGTTGGGGGGTCACGGGCGGAGCCGATATCACCGTCCATAAAACGGTGCCGGTCGCAGCCGGGATGGCGGGAGGGTCCGCCGACGCGGCGGCGGTGCTCGTCGGGGCAGCTGAACTGTGGGGCCCCCAAAACCCCGAGTGGCGTTCGCTGTCGGTGACGCAGCGCCGCGACCTGCTGACTTCCCTCGGTCAGCGTTTAGGCGCCGATGTTCCCGCCTGCCTGCTCGGCGGCTGGTCAGTTGGAACGGGGCGAGGCGATCAGCTCAGCCCCATCGAGATCGCTGATTTCCCCCATCTGCACTGGTGGACCCTCGCGTTCCACGAAGAACAGCTTTCGACCCCGCGAGTCTTCGCGCAGTTCGACAGGCTCTCAACTGCCGCGGACCCGAACTGGTTGCGGTCAGAACCGGACCTGACGTGGTCTGCTAATCGGCATCTGCTGCCGCGAAAAAACGGGGAAGAGCAGCTAGTTTTCGTCAATGACCTGCAGCCTGCGACGCTGTCCTTGGTTCCCAGTATCGAAACAATCGGGGAGATGGCGTCGAGGGCGGGAGCTTGCGGCTGGACGGTTTCGGGTTCCGGTCCGACGGTCGCAGCCTTGAGTTTCAGTTTGTCGCCGGCCCGCCAGCTGGCCGAAATGTGGGGGAAAATCCCCGAGGTTCGCGCCGTCACTATCACGACGGGGCCCGCTGAGGGCGCCAAAATTGTCGATGAACTGCCCGGATTCTGTGTCGATAGCACCGATTCCGAGACCTCTTAGACTCTTCTCACATTTTGTCGAAAGTTGGGGCAGTTCAGGGCCGGAAGTGTCGTTGCGGTGCGGAATAGGCTCTCAAAACCACAATAAACCGGTGGTTTGACGCCAGTTGGGGCCCCAAAGTCATGTTTGGCGGCAAAGCGCGTAAGTATTACAGTCGAGTGCGGCGCTGTCAACGTCATTTGTAGGTGTTCTGGCGACATTTGCACTTGGGCGGTGCGTGAAGCTGACAATTGGCCGTTCCTTTCGTAATCTGTTGCTAACCACCTAAGTGGTGCCCATATGCCATATTGGAAGAGGTCAATTCTATGTCTTTGAACCGTACCGAGCTTGTATCCGCAATCGCCGAACGTGCTGGGCTGACCAAAACTCAGGCCGATGCCGCTCTTGGCTCGTTCCAGGAGATCCTCATCGATTCGCTCTCCAAGGGCGAAGCCGTGAAAATTACCGGACTGATGTCAGTTGAGCGTGTGGCACGTGCCGCCCGCACCGGACGTAACCCCCGCACCGGCGAAGAAATTCAGATTCCTGCCGGTTTCGGCGTGAAGCTCACAGCGGGCTCCACCCTGAAGAAGGCTGTCTCGAACAAGTAGTTTTCTAAACCGGTAATCCGGTTGATTCTTATCGGTGGGGGTCACCCAGTTCAGGGGCGACCCCCACCTTGTCGCTAACCTGTTCGTCCCCTCGGTGGCGGCGTGGCACAACTGAGGTTGGAAGATAGCTAGAATGGTCCAGTGTCACCCCGACGGGTGCACTTGAACCGGATGAAAGGTGCGGTTAATGGAGGTTGCAGTCCTCCCGGATGCAGCGACAATTGGTCGCATCGGTGCCCAGAGGATCGCCCGGGTCGTGAAGGCGAACCCCGCGGCAATCGTCGGTTTGGCGACCGGCTCATCACCGCTGCCGGTGTATCGGGAACTGGTGCGCATGGTGAAGGACGGCGAGCTGTCTTTTTCGCAGGCCCAGGGTTTCTGTTTGGATGAGTACGTGGGGCTGCCTGCCGACCACCCGCAGGCGTACCGCAACTTCATTGATCGAGAGTTCTCGAGCCAGGTCGATTTCGTGCCCGGAGCAGTTCACGCTCCCGATGGTACCGCCGAGGATCTAGTGGCCGAAGCCGCCGACTATGATGCCCGCATCTGCGCCGCCGGCGGCGCCGATATTCAACTGTTGGGGATCGGCGTGGACGGGCATATCGGTTTCAACGAACCGGGCGGCTCCTTGACGTCGCGTACCCACTTGGGTTTCTTAGCCGAACAGACCCGCCGCGACAACGCGCGCTTCTTCGACAACGATATCGACCAGGTTCCGAAAGCGTGCCTCACGCAGGGGTTGGGAACAATCATGGAGGCCAAGAAACTGGTGATGGTGGTGACGGGCATCAACAAGGCCGTTGCTGTCCACGGCATGATCGAAGGTCCCGTCAGCGCCTTCTGCCCGGCCTCTATTCTGCAGTTCCACAACGACGTCACTATCCTCTTAGATGAGGACGCTGCTTCACTGTTGCAAAAACGCAGCGAGTATCAGGTGACCTGGGATGGGTTTGAACGTTTAGAGAGGGAACGTAATGTCTGAGCCACACAGTGGGGGCATTGATGTCCTCGAACAGATTGAGGTAAAGCCGGAAAAAACTTCTGGTGACGGCGACAGGTTCGCCCATTTTGTTCGGCGGGATCGTGCCAATCGTTCAGCGGTTACCGGGCAGCCCGTGGTGGCTCTGTGCGGCAAGGTTTGGGTCCCCACTCGCGACGCGAAGAAGTATCCGGTGTGCCCGCGCTGCAAACAACTGCGCGACGATATGGGCAAACAGGGTCCGAACTGGCCCTTCGGTGGGGATAAGTAGCCAAAGCCGCTGAACTCACCGTCGCCACTGCTGCTGGCGCGCCAGCATTGAGGTTGGGTCTACCGTCCTTCGGTCAGCGTCTGCGGGTCGTAGTGGCGCGTCGGGATGGCCGGGTCGCCCTCGGACAGTCGCCAGGCAGAATCGGGGAGCCGGTTACGGGAAAGTCGGTGGTGTTCCTGCGCCGCGAGGACGGCCTCCGGCGACCAGGAATCACTGTTAATGACCCCACCGGATACCAGCTTCCGCTGCAGCGGTTCGATTCCGGCATCCACCAGCTGCTGCTGCCCCAGGTCCCAGTCGCTCGCATTCAGCAGGACCTCTTCGGTGGCATAACCGTCCCGGTCGTAACGGCGCCCCGCGATTTTCTTCCCAGCCACTGTCGACTTCGATTGGGAACGTTTGGCGACGCCCACCGTCTGTCCGTCAGCGGTCTCCCTCTCAACCATTTTATAGACGAGGGCGGCTGTGGGAACTCCGGACCCGGTGACCAGGCGTGTGCCCACACCGTAGGAGTCGACCGGCGCGGCCCCGAGGGCGGCAATGGCGTACTCATCCAAATCGGAAGTCACAGTGATACGGGTCTGCTGCGCCCCCAGGGAGTCCAACTGTCCCCGGACTTTGAAAGCGTGGGCGACCAGGTCTCCGGAATCGAGGCGGACCGCACCGAGTTCCCCTCCGGCAGCGCGGGCGGCCTCAACCGCGTTCTGCACGCCCGCGGAAATATCGTAAGTATCGACCAGGAGCGTCGTCCCGGGACCCTGCGTGGCGATTTGGGCGGCGAAAGCTTCCGGTTCCGAATCGTAAAGCAGAGTGAATGAGTGGGCTGATGTTCCAACGGTCGGCAGTCCGTAGCGGATGCCCGCCTCCAGATCCGAGCTACTCACAAAGCCACCGATCACCGCGGCGCGGGCGGCGGAAACAGCGGCGCGTTCGTGGGTGCGACGCGCACCCATATCGATGCAGGGCCGGCCGTGGGCGGCGATGGTCATTCGCGAAGCTGCCGAGGCGACAGCACAGTCATGGTTGAGGACACTCAGCAGCAGCGTTTCTAACAGGGTGCATTCAGCAAAGGTGCCCTCAACGGTCAGTAGCGGCGAACCGGGGAAGTAGCATTCGCCTTCGGGGTAGCCGAAAATATCGCCGCGGAACTGAAAATCACGCAGATACTCGATCAGTAAGGGACTGTAACTTCCCGTGGATACGAGCCAGTCGATTTGTGTTTCGGAGAACCGGAAGCGTTCGAGGGCTTCCAGGATGCGGCCGGTGCCTGCCACCACTCCGAACCTGCGGGTGGGGGGAAGCTTGCGGCCAAAGAGTTCAAAGGTGGTTTTCCGGTTCGCCATCCCCGAGTTGAGTGCGGCATCAACCATGGTGAGCTCGTACTTATCGGTCAGAAGCGAAGTTTCAACTGAAGCAGCCATAGGACAATATTATCGGCTCTGGCACATCTCGAGGTGTTGGGTATCACCATGGGGTACGTATGTCGGTTCTCACGAGCGAATCGATACCAAAGTGGGCGCCCACCGGCTACCGTTTTAACTATGAATAACGCGCCAATTGGAGTTTTCGACTCAGGTCTGGGTGGTTTGACTGTGGCGCGCGCAATTATCGACAAACTCCCAGATGAGGGCATCGTTTACCTGGGCGATACCGCCAACACGCCCTACGGCCCTCGTTCAATCGCCGAGGTGCGACAGCTGACCATCGGCGGTTTGGACGCCCTCGTCGAACGTGGAGTCAAGATGTTGGTCGTGGCCTGCAATACCGCGACGGCCGCAGCTTTGAGCGACGCGCATGAACGCTACTGGATCGGGCAGGGCATTCCGGTGGTGGAAGTTATCTCGCCGGCGGCGACAGAGGCGGCCAGCGCCACCCGTAATGGTCGGATCGGGGTAATCGGAACTGAAGCAACAGTGAATTCCGGTGCCTACGTGCGCGCCCTTACCGCTGTTCCCGGCGTCCACATCGAACAGCAAGCCTGCCCCCGCTTCGTTGACCTGGTGGAACGCGGGGTGACTACCGGCCCCGAGGTAATGGAAATAACGGCGGAATATTTGGCGCCGCTGCAGGCCGCCGACGTCGATACTGTCATCCTCGGCTGCACCCACTATCCGCTCCTGACCGGTCCCCTCTCGATGGTGATGGGTGGCGGTGTCAGGCTGGTTGCCTCCTCAGAGGCAACAGCGAACGCAGTGTATTCGAAACTGGTTGACCTGGACCTGGTGCACGAACCGCGCGAACTTTCCGAGCAGGGGTCCGCCACCCAATACCAGTTCCTCACCACCAGCGAATCCCCAACTTTTTCACATCTCTCCCGACGTTTCCTGGGGCCCGAAGTACAGCAGATCGAAATCATCAACGTGGAATCTAGTGGGGGTGCGCTCTGATGCGGCTAACTATTCTGGGTTCCTCCGGGTCAATGTCAGGACCGAAATCTCCCGCTTCCAGTTACCTCCTGCAGGCGCAAGCACCCGACCCGACAACGGGGGAGTTGCGGACCTGGTCGATAGTTTTCGATTTAGGCCCCGGGTCTTTCGGCGCACTCTGGCAATATATCGACCCACGAAACCTCGATGCGGTCGTTTTTTCGCACGGTCACGCTGACCACGTCGGCGACCTGATTTCTCTCTACGTCCATCACCGTTGGCACCCCGAGGGCCCCTGTAATGAGACGCTGATTTTCGGTCCCCCCGGAATGCTTGAACGCGCCTGCCAACTTGATGGTTGGGCCGAACCCGAAGAGTTCACGGGGATTTTTGACTTCATCACCGTCAACCCGACTGACACCTTCACGGTCGGACCGTTCAGCATCACAACTTTTGCGGGTAGACACACAGTTACCTCAAACGGTTACCGAGTGGTCGGCCCCGGTGAGGGCGACCAGGCCACCTCAACCACTTTCGCGTACACGGGCGATACCGACAGCTGCGAAGACATGGTGCTGATGGCCCAGGGCGTTGACCTGCTGTTATCCGAGGCCGCCTTCACCCAGGATGATCCCACCCGCGGGATCCACCTGAGCGGAACCAGGGCTGGAGAGCTGGCGGCTGAGGCCGGCGTGAGACGCCTGCTCCTGACTCATATTCAGCCGTGGACCTCCCCGCAAGTCATCGTTGATGAGGCCCGGACCGTTTGGGAGGGGCCGCTGGACGTTGCCGAAGCGGGAGAGGTCTACTCGATCTGACACCCCTGGCTGACACTGGCCGCCCGGGGTCGGGTCCCGACTTTAGCGGTCTTTTTGCGGCGGCGTAAGCACACCACGCAGCGGTTCAACCAGCTTCTTGAGGGCCGCTGCTCGGTGGGAGACGCGGTTCTTCTCCTCAGCCGACATTTCAGCGGTGGTCATGGTGTGCCCTTCGGGAACAAAGATCGGATCGTAACCAAAACCGCCCTCGCCGGCGTCTTCATGTCTGAGCGTCCCGTGAACCGTCCCCTCGACTACCAGTTCGGTGCCATCGGGCCAGACAAGGGCCATCGCCGCGACGAAACTGGCCTGGCGGTGTTCATCGGGAACGGTGAGGATCTGTGTCAGCAGCAGTTGACGGTTCGCCACGTCATCGCCGTGAGTTCCGCTCCAGCGTGCCGAGAACACGCCGGGGGAGCCCCCAAGAACCTCGACGGCCAGGCCGGAGTCATCTGCCAGTGCCACCAGTCCGGTTGCTTTAGCTGCGTGACGCGCCTTGATGAGGGCGTTCGCGGCAAAGGTGACCCCGTCCTCGACAGGTTCCTCCACGGAGAAGTCTTTGAGTGACACCACCCTCTCTAACTGTTCAGCGTCGATTTCGGACGAGAGGATCGCGCGGATCTCTTCGACCTTGTGGGCATTGTGGGTTGCCACAACCAAAAGTGGTTCCGTCACTGTCACTTCTCTCCGGTTGATTTGGTCGTAGTGCCCAAGGGGGCCGCTACGGCGGCTAACTGTAGCTGTGTAAGGAGTTCATTGCCCGTGGCGGCCAGATCCAACATGGCGTTCAGCTCTTCTCGACTGAAGGGAGCCTCTTCTGCGGTGCCCTGCACTTCGATGATTCCTCCGGTCCCATTTTGCACCACATTCATATCGGTGTCGGCCCGAACGTCCTCGACATACGGCAGGTCCAACATGGGCACGCCGTCAACAATCCCCACCGACACCGCGCTGACCGTCCCGGTTAGAGCTGGTTTCGCGGTGCTGTCGCGAACGATGCCCTGTTCACGTCCCCAAGCGATCGCGTCGTGGAGCGCCACCCACGCCCCGGTGATCGCCGCTGTGCGCGTCCCTCCATCGGCCTGGAGGACGTCGCAGTCCAAAATGATGGTGTTTTCACCCAGGGCGCTCACGTCGACTACGGCGCGCAGCGAGCGACCGATCAGTCGCGAAATCTCGTGGGTGCGGCCGCCGACTTTACCGCGGACAGATTCCCGCCCGGAGCGGTCGCCGGTGGCCCTTGGTAGCATCGCGTATTCGGAAGTTACCCATCCCTGTCCGGTACCTTTACGCCACCGGGGTACGCCCGCCGTCAACGAGGCAACGCAGAGGACCCGAGTTTCCCCAAATTCCACGAGGACCGAACCTTCGCCAGCTGAACCCCACCCGCGAGTAATCTTGATGTCCCGCAACTGGTTGGTGGCGCGCCCATCGGCTCGCGTAACTGTCCCATTATTTCCCGCAGTAATTTTAGTCATGTCCCTAACCGTACCTGTCGTCATGGCGGTAAGTGACTTCAAGGCGCGTTGACGGACTAGACTGAGTCCATGCAGCTTGACCTTCCGCTGGACCGCGGTTCCCTCTTGGCAATGACCAGCGAACGAAAAAACTTTGATGCGGTGCAGCTGCGCCAAGAAATCCTCGTCGAGGGCGCCGATGACACCACTCGGGTGAGGGTCCTGCCAGTCACGGCCGAGGGCGCGGTCGCGGTGCGCTCCGGGCGACTGTGGGCAGGCCCCGCTGATTTACTCAACAGTAAAGCCTCCCTCCTGGGAGAATTGGGCTCGGGCGAAATGTGGGTATCGCAAGTCGTGGGGCCAGAGGTGGCTACTGATATCGAAGCGGCCTACAGTGGTGTCAATTTCCTTTCCGTTGTGCAGGTTGCCAGTGAACTCACCGACGAGGACGCGCTGATCGCGGCGCAGGCGGGGGCGTTGGTTCGCTGGCAGTCCACCACGAAGTTCTGTGGGCGTTGCGGGTCGGGCCTCGAAATTATTGATGCCGGTTGGGCGCAGCAATGCTCGGGATGCGATCACACAGAGTTCCCCCGCACGGACCCGGCCGTCATCGTCCTCATCCTGAATCACGCCGGTGAGGCTTTGCTGGCGCACAATACCGCCTGGGAACCGAACCGCTACTCGCTGGTTGCCGGTTTTGTTGAGGCCGGAGAGTCGCCCCGCCGCACAGTGATCCGTGAAACCTTGGAAGAGGTAAACCTGCAGGTCGGGGAGATTGATTTCTTGGGAGCGCAACCGTGGCCCGGCCCGCACTCGCTAATGTTGGCATACCGGGCGATCACAGTTGAACCCAACCCCGAACCGAAACCAGACGGTCAGGAAATCGATGCGGCACGGTTTTTCAGTCGCACCGAATACTTGGACGCCCTCCGCTCTGGCCGCGTGACGGCACCAAATCGAAACGCCATTTCCACGGCAGCGTTGGCCGCCTGGTTGGGGCAGGAACTTCCTGAGCCGAGGATTTCCACACATTAGGTTCGGAAGGCGTCCCCTGTCGGAGCTCTTGACATAATGAAGAAGTGAGAAATATTCGTGATCCCGAAGAACTACTAACCGCCCTCGACCCGCAACAGCAGCAGGTTGCCCTTCAGGTCCGGGGACCACTCTGCGTGCGGGCCGGAGCTGGGACCGGCAAGACACGGGCTATTACGTACCGCCTGGCCTACGCTGTTGCCGGTGGTCACGTCGACCCGTCCAGTGTTTTGGCTGTTACTTTCACGTCCCGCGCGGCGGCCGAAATGCGGTCACGGCTGCGCACACTCGGGGTCCCCACAGTGCAGGCCCGCACGTTCCACTCGGCGGCACTGCGGCAGTTGAGCTATTTCTGGAGCTACGCATTCAAAGGGGAGCGTCCCCCAATTATCGGACAGAAGGCGTCACTGGTTTCCGCGGCGGCGACCCGGGCGGGGCTGTCCGTCGACCGATCTTTGGTGCGGGACCTGGCCGCCGAAATCGAGTGGGCAAGCGTCAGCTTAGTCTCCCCCGAAAACTATGTTGAGAGGGCGCGGCAGGCGGGACGTTCAGTGCCGGGAGACCTGCGGGAAGACGACTTCTTACGGGTCCTCACCGGCTACCGCCAAGCGAAGGTGGATCGGGGTGTCATCGACTTCGAAGATGTGCTCTCTGTGATGGCTGGACTCATGCTCGAGAGGGAAGATATTGCGCAGCAGGTTCGCCGCCAATATTCCTATTTCGTGGTTGATGAATACCAGGACGTGTCGCCACTGCAGCAGAAACTCTTGGACCAGTGGGTCGGGAACCGCCGCGACCTGTGTGTTGTTGGGGATGTGGCGCAAACGATCTATTCCTTCGCGGGGGCAACACCCAGCTATCTGGTGGATTTCCCCCGACGCTTCCCCGAAGGGCAAACAGTTGAACTGAGCCGCGGCTACCGGTCCACAC